>CAYSOK010000119.1:0-5061 GCA_964432645.1 uncultured Bacteroidaceae bacterium
GGTATTCCATTGAACAAGATGTCTGTCTCAATGACCATGAACGGTGCCGTGTTGCCAATCCTTGCGTTCTATATCAACGCCGGTTTGGAGCAGGGCGCTAAGTTGGAAGAGATGGCAGGTACCATCCAGAACGATATTTTGAAGGAGTTCATGGTGCGTAACACTTACATCTATCCGCCTGCATTCTCTATGAAGATTATTGCCGATATCTTCGAGTACACTTCACAGAAAATGCCTAAGTTCAATAGTATTTCCATCTCTGGTTACCACATGCAGGAGGCCGGTGCAACAGCCGATATCGAGTTGGCTTATACCTTGGCAGACGGTATTGACTACTTGCGTGCGGGTATCAATGCCGGTATCGATGTGGATGCTTTCGCTCCGCGTTTGTCCTTTTTCTGGGCAATCGGTGTGAACCACTTCATGGAGATTGCCAAGATGCGTGCAGGTCGTTTGTTGTGGGCTAAGATTGTGAAGAGTTTCGGTGCCAAGAATCCTAAGTCTATGGCTCTCCGTACGCACTCTCAGACTTCCGGTTGGTCACTCACCGAGCAGGATCCGTTCAACAATGTGGGTCGTACATGTATCGAGGCGATGGCTGCAGTCTTGGGTCACACTCAGTCTTTGCACACCAATGCACTGGATGAGGCGATTGCACTTCCTACCGATTTCTCTGCCCGTATCGCTCGTAATACGCAGATTTACATTCAGAATGAGACTCAGGTTTGTAAGCACATCGACCCATGGGCAGGTTCTTACTATGTGGAGACCTTGACCAATGAGTTGGTTCACAAGGCTTGGGAGCATATTCAGGAGATTGAGAAGTTGGGTGGTATGGCTAAGGCTATCGAGACCGGTCTTCCGAAGATGCGTATCGAGGAGGCTGCTGCTCGTACACAGGCTCGTATTGACTCCGGTACTCAGACGATTGTGGGTATCAACAAGTATCGTTTGGATCACGAGGATCCTATCGATATCCTCGAGATTGATAACACTTCCGTACGTTTGCAGCAGGAGGCAGCTCTCAAGGAGTTGAAGGCCAATCGTGATGAGGCTGCTGTACATGCAGCATTGGCAGAGATAACTGCTTGTGTACAGGACTTCAAGGATGGTAGAAAGAGTGAAAACAACTTGCTGGATTTGGCTGTTAAAGCAGCCGGTCTGCGTGCAACATTGGGTGAAATCTCCGATGCTTGCGAGGCGGTTGTAGGTCGTTATAAAGCAATCATTAGAACTATTAGCAACGTGTATTCATCAGAGACCAAGAACGATGCCGAGTTTACTCGTGCATGTCAACTCACCGAAGAGTTTGCGAAGAAGAATGGTCGTCGTCCTCGTATCATGATCGCTAAGATGGGTCAGGACGGTCACGACCGTGGTGCCAAGGTTTGTGCTACCGGTTATGCCGATTGCGGATTCGATGTAGATATGGGTCCGTTGTTCCAGACTCCGGAAGAGTCTGCTCGTGAGGCTGTGGAGAACGATGTGAATGTGCTGGGTGTCAGCTCTCTGGCTGCCGGTCACAAGACGTTGATTCCGCAGGTTATCGAGGAGTTGAAGAAGTTGGGTCGTGAGGATATCATGGTGATTGCTGGTGGTGTTATCCCTGCTCAGGACTATGATTTCTTGTATCAGGCAGGTGTTGCTGCTATCTTTGGTCCCGGTACCAGTGTGGCTAAGTCTGCTTGCGAGATGATGAAGATTCTTCTCGATATTGAGGAGTAATAGAGGTATGTATAATAGGGGGTACACCTTATTATATATAATATAGAGTAAGAGGTTGGCGTGTCTTGCGACATGGCCAACCTTTTTTTATTCCGGAATCTCTGTATTCTTTTCATGTTGTGGATACGCTATGTGGGGTGTTCACCCTCGGTATGTGGTATATTACGTGTGGTGAAAACATCATTTCTTTGTTCCCTCAGAAACAAGGATTCATACATTTCTCTATATATGTTTGCATATAAACCTTCAAAATGGTGCTTCAGTGTTGTGAAAATGTATATTTCTCTTTAAACTGTTAATAAATACATTATGTGGCTTTTCCAAAAGAAAGTGTTCAAGAATCACATACTTATCTTTTTGGAACATCTTTTTAAGACGTTTCTTTACAAGTAGCAAAATGTTCGGGAAAGCTAGTAAAATAAGGGGATGAGCGTAATTTTTATTGATAAAATAACGCTTTTCGTAATAAAATATTTGGATTAGCAAAGGAAAAATAGAAAAATTTGCATTTTTGAATGAAAACGCGAAAAAAGTTAATAGTTTCTCTTTGGTGTTATGAAAATGCACTGTAACTTTGCACCGTCTAAAAGATAAAGCGGGGATTTGCATCCGCATCGCAAGATGGAAGATGGCTCACCAAATCCTTGATGAAGTGGTTAAACTGTTCCAGTGGGCGGGACCTATTAAAATAAGAATAGTATGAAAAAGTTTTTTATGATCGCAGCTTTGGCTGTTAGTACTTTGGCAGCAAGCGCACAGGTTTATGTCGGTGGATCTATCGGTTACAAGAGTGAGAAGAATGGTGATGCAGCAACTAAGAACGAGTTCTCTATCAATCCTGAAATTGGTTACAGACTTGATGAGAATTGGGGTGTTGGTATCGTGTTGGGTTATGGTACTGCTAATTATGCAGCACGTCATGCAGAGCCAGCATGTACGGATGAGGATCCTGCAAACTTGGCTTCTTACTCCATCGCTCCTTACGTTCGTTATACTTTCGTTAAGTCCGGTAAGTTTGGCGCTTTCGTTGATGGTCAGTTCGCATATAGTGCTACGAAGAGATATTCAGAGCAAGACTTCGTAGGTACTTGGGCCATCAATATCAAGCCGGGTATCTCATACAGCTTGAGCGATAAGGTTGATATCGTTGCTAAGGTCGGTTTGTTTAGCTACGGTCAGAATGATAAGGCAAAGAAGGATAAGACCTTGAACCTTGGCCTGGATGGAACTGACTTGCAATTTGGTGTATACTATAACTTCTAATTTTATAGAAAACTCATAAGTCATAGAATAAAGTAAAGGGGTGAACATCTCAGATGTTTACCCCTTTTTTTGCGTCATACTTTGTGCTATCTCGATATTTTTTTCTAATTTTGCATCTCATAAAGAAAAAAAATAGATGATAGTCTGCATAGCCGAGAAACCAAGTGTAGCAAAAGATATAGCCGCCGTTTTGGGAGCCACCCAAATGCGAGACGGATACATAGAAGGAAACGGATATCAAGTAACGTGGACCTTCGGACACCTCTGTGAACTGAAAGAACCACACGAATATACTCCTAATTGGAAAACCTGGAGTTTAGGGGCACTCCCCATGATACCCTCCCGTTTCGGTATTAAACTCAAAGCCGATAAGGGCATTGAGAAACAGTTCAAAACCATAGAATCCCTAATGCAAAAAGCCGATAGCATCATCAACTGTGGTGATGCCGGACAAGAAGGAGAACTCATCCAACGATGGGTGATGCTCAAGGCGGGTGTCAAGTGCCCGGTACAACGTTTGTGGATATCCTCCTTGACCGAAGAGGCTATTCGTGAGGGATTCCAACATCTCAAGGACCAGTCTGAATATCAATCCCTTTACGAAGCCGGACTGAGTCGCGCCATCGGTGACTGGACACTGGGAATGAACGCCACACGCCTCTACACCTTGAAGTACGGACAAGACCGTCAAGTGCTCTCTATCGGTAGAGTGCAAACCCCCACGTTGGCGCTGATAGTGAAGCGTCAACTCGAGATTGAAGACTTCCATCCCGAACCCTATTGGGTGCTCACCACACAGTATCGCAACACCCTCTTCACTTCCGTAGTCCGTATAGACCCACGCGATGCCGAGGACTACGATGAAAGCAAGAAGACGCAACCCAAGGAAGTGGTTGTGTATCAGAAGTTTCTAAAGCATGAGGAAGCGGAAGCTGCTTATAACAGTGTACTCAATGCCCCCTTCACCGTAACCTCTATCGGCAAGAAGAAGGGAACGGAAGCTCCTCCCAGACTCTTCGACCTCACCTCCCTGCAAGTGGAATGTAACAAGAAATTCGGCTTCTCAGCCGACCAAACCCTACAACTCATTCAGAGTCTTTACGAAAAGAAGTTTACCACCTATCCGCGTGTAGATACCACCTTCTTGAGCGATGATATCTACCCCAAGTGTCCGCAGATACTGAAGGGCGTACAGCAGAGCAATATCAACAGTCAAGCGGTGTATGCCAATCTCGTTACTCCGCTCATAGATAAGAGCTTACCGAAGAGTAAGAAAGTATTCGACTCCTCCAAGGTAACCGATCACCACGCCATCATCCCCACCGGCGTTCCTACCCGCAACCTCACCGATATGGAAGCCAAAGTCTATGACCAGGTGGCACGCAGATTTATTGCCGTATTCTATCCAGACTGTCAGTTCTCCACCACTACCGTTATGGGAAAGGCTGCCGATGTGGAGTTTAAAGCCACCGGTAAGCAAATCTTGGATCCCGGTTGGAAAGTGGTGTTTGCCAAGGATATACCCGCCGATGACGAACCTGCGGACGAAGAAAAAGTACTCCCGGAGTTCGTGAAAGGAGAGGAGGGACCCCACGTTCCCAACTTGGCGGAGAAGTGGACAACACCCCCCAAACCCTACACCGAAGCCACCCTGCTTCGCGCTATGGAAACGGCAGGTAAGTTGGTGGACAACGATGAGTTACGCGATGCAATGAAGGAGAATGGAATTGGTCGTCCTTCCACCCGAGCCGCCATCATCGAAACGTTGTTCAAGCGACATTATATCCGAAAAGAACGCAAAAACCTCGTTGCCACACCCACCGGCGTGGAATTGATAGGACTCATCCACGAAGAGCTTCTCAAAAGTGCCGAGTTGACCGGTATCTGGGAGAAGAAATTGCGCGAAATAGAAAACAAACGATACGATGCCAAGCAGTTCATCGAAGAACTGAAGAAGATGGTAGGTGAAATCGTGTATGCCGTATTGTCCGACAACAGCAACCGTCGTGTGACGGTTGTGCAGGAACCGCAAAAGAAAACGTCTGCAACAAAGGAGAAGCGTACATCTACCCG
>CAYSOK010000120.1:0-5027 GCA_964432645.1 uncultured Bacteroidaceae bacterium
ATCTTGCTCCAGCGACGACGACGACAACAACAGCGTAGTAAGCAACCTCTCAGAAAAAGAGCAGGTATTCCAGAACGCCGTAAAACCGTTTGTAAACAACACCGCCATCCCCACCTATAAGGACATGGCCGATAACGCTATCAGTCTCTACAAAGAGTGCGTAAACATCCAAGAGAAATTCGCAGAAGGCACTCTGACACAGAACGATATCATCACCGCCGGCAACTACTGGAAAGCATCCCGCAAGAGCTGGGAGCTCTCCGAAGCATTCCTCTTCGGTCCCGCCGGCAACCACAACATCGACCCACACATCGACTCATGGCCACTCGACAAGACCGCCATGGACAACCTGCTCAAGGACATCCGCTCAGGCAAGGATTGGAGCATCGACAACAACGCCGGTTACGGACTGCTGGGATTCCACTCTGTAGAGTATGTTCTCTATGAACTGAGCGATGACGGTATGACCTCTAACCCCCACTCTATCAACTACACAGCCGAAGAACTGGACTACCTGGTAGCCGTGGCAGAAGACCTGCGCAACCAGTGCGTACTCTTGGAAGCTTGCTGGGCAGGCAACGACGGCATCACGGAAGAGAAACAGCAAATCCTCGAAGAAGCTGAACTGGGTTACAATGAGGAATACGGCTGGGAGATGATCAACTCCGGACAGGGCGGCTCACGCTTCAAGACCTATCAGGCAGCAGCCGAAGAGATGATTCAAGGATGCATCGACATCGTAGACGAAGTGGGTAACACCAAAATCGGTCGCCCGCACCTGGGTTCTACCGAGGACGACCGCAACTACATAGAGTCTCCGTATTCTCTGAACTCTATCGAAGACTTCCAGGACAACATCCGTTCCGTACAGAACACCTACTGCGGTTCTGCAAACGGCGACGCATCACTCTCCGATTATATCAAGAGCGTGAACAGCAACCTCGACACCAAGGTTCGCAATGCCATCACCAACGCCATCAACAAGATAGGTGAAATCCCCGAGCCTTTTGCCAAATATGCTACCGGTCAGCAGGCTGCAGATGCCATCGATGCTTGCACTGACCTGGGCGATGCTCTCGAAGAGGTTATGACTCAATTATCTAAACAATAAATTATGGTTCGTAGCGTTTCGAGCTTCTCACGAGGCTCCGAAACGCTACCCCTTTTTCACAATAAAAAGAAGCATTTCGAGTTATTAAGGTATAAAGATTAGCATTATGAAGAAACAATATTACCTGTTGCCACTGGCAACACTCCTCATGGCCTCCTGTGCGCACTACGACGATGCCGAAAACACTGCCGACAACACAGAGACTACCACCACTGAGAAACCGGATTGGTACTATGCCGGTGGTGAACTGGGAACCTCCTATCTCTCCACCTCCAACGCCTACGAGCAACCGACTCCGGCAGTAGAGCAGAGTGGTATGTATCAATCTTTTAAGAACGGTGAAGCACTGTTCGAGAAGCCGTTCATGGCAAACACCTCCGGCACACGTTCCGGACTGGGTCCTGCCTATGTGCGCAGCTCTTGTATCCACTGTCACCCGGGCTATGGTCACGGCAAACGTGTGCAAGAGGGTGCCTTCGAGACCAACGAGATTGGCAACGGCTGCTTATTGGTGGTCTACAATCCCGACACCGACGGCTACGTAAGTTGGGTGGCAGGTATGCCGCAGGGACACGCGGTGGCACCGTTTAAGGCTCCGGTAGATGAGTCTAAAATCACCGTTAAATGGTTGAAAGAGACCGATGAATGGAACAACACCTTCCCCGATGGCGAGACCTATGAGTTGATCTATCCGGAGGTGAACATGCCGAAGGAGGCTATCTATGTCTACAATCAAGGATACGACAATTTGGGCAACTACGCGGTCAAGTTGGAGAGCACCATCGGTGTCTACGGAACCGGATTGTTGGACGCCATCGACGAGGCAGACCTCAAGGCACAATATATACAAGAGGAGAAGGACGGTTACTTGACCAACGGTCTGAACCCCGCCTACTTTGCCAACGGTGAGTGGGTGAGCATGTATTCCAACAGTGTGCAGGGCGATGGCACCAAGTATGCTCGTAAGTACACCTACGCACTGTCTCGCGGTCCTTTGCAGGATGCTGCGGGTGCTAACGCCATCTGGAACATCACCAATGTAACACGTTCCGACCGTCGTTATCACTATCTGGACGGTGCGGGCACGTATGCGGAGTATTCTTCTAAAGACCCTGAGGTTCAGGCAGGTTTCGATGAGTACATCGCTAAGGTGGATCCGAACAAGGAGCATGAGAGTTGGTGGACGGGCACCATGGAGAGCCGCATCAAGTCATACTTGACGGCAAAGGACCTGCCCATCGAGATGAACGACCAGGAGTACATCGACTTCATGGTATGGCACCGCGGTTTGGCGGTTCCGGCGGTTCGCGACATCGACAACGAGGATGTGCGCAAGGGTAAGGAGCTGTTCGAGAAGATAGGTTGCACCTACTGCCACCGTCCCTCTTGGACTACGGGCGATGATGAAATCAAGGACCCCGCGAAGTTCTTTAAGGGCAATGAGTTGCCGCGCTATCCGCACCAGAAGATTTGGCCGTACACCGATATGGTTCAGCACAAACTGCACATGACCAACGACATACGTACCGGTTGGTGCCGCACCACTCCGCTGTGGGGACGCGGTCTGCACCAGAAGTGTACGGGTGCGTCTACCGCCGACCGTCTGCACGACTGCCGTGCACGTACCGTCAACGAGGCAATCATGTGGCACGGTTTCTCCAAGCAGAGCGATGCTCGCTACACGGTGGAGAAATATCGTCAGTTGTCTAAGTCGGATCGCGATGCTATCTGTGCATTTATCGATGCCATCTAACAAGACATCACTTTGCATTACAAGAACTAAATGATACGAACATTATCTTTTGGAATGATGGTTATAATGATAGTTGTCCTCATGGGGGCAACTATCATTGAACCGTTTTACGGGACACAGTTTACACACGACTTTATTTATGCATCTCCCTGGGCGATTGGGGGATGGACGTTGTTAACGGTTTTGGCTATTTGCCACTTGCTGCATCGTAGAAGGGCGATGGGCTATGCCACGCAACTGCTGCATGCGGCGTTTGTGGTCATCCTTCTGGGGGCGGCTACATCGCACTTCACTTCCAAGCATGGGAGTGTGCATCTGAGAAAGGGGGAACAACAGGTGGAGCGTTTCACCAACGATGCCGGAGACGAGGAGTCGCTTCCGTTTGGCATCTCCCTGCGCGAATTCGCTGTTCGGTATTATCCCGGAACGAATTCGCCCATGGATTTTGTGAGTTCTCTCTCCTTTTCGAACCGCGATACGGCGACGGTGAGTATGAATCGGGTACACGAACGTGCGGGGTATCGCTTCTATCAGTCTTCGTACGATGCGGACATGCAGGGGACGACGCTGAGTGTGGCGTTTGATCCGTATGGCATCGGCATCACGTATGTGGGCTATTTTCTGATGGCGCTTTCTATGGTGCTGTTTTTCTTCCAGAAGCGGAGCATCTTTCGCACGCTGCGCTGGGGTACGCTGGTGGTGCTGCTGAGCATTCCCTCTTGGGGGCGTGCGGAGGAGTTGCCTACGACGGTTTCGCCGAGGGTGGCGGAGGCGATGGGGGATCTCTACATGCACTACAACGGACGCATCTGTCCGCTGGAGACGTTTGCGCGTGAGTTTGTGCTGAAGGTCTATGGCAAAGCGAGTTACCGGGGGTTGTCTCCGGTGCAGGTGACGGCGGGGTGGTTGTTTTACTACGACCGTTGGAAGAGTGAACCGATGATTTTGATTAAGGATAAGGAGGTACGTACGTTGCTGGGGGTAGAGGGCGATTATGCTTGTTTACAGGATTTCTTCAGCACGGCGGGTTTCCAACTGGAGGGTCGTCAGGACCGTGGTTCGGCGGCGGCAAACGAGAAGTTTACGTTGATTAGTACGGTGGCTACGGGTACGGCGTTTCAGATTTATCCTATTAATAATAAGGATTGGTTTTCTCCGGCGGACAATCTCCCGACGTCGGTGCCGGAGGATCAGTGGATTTTCATTCGTAAGAGTTTGAACTTGGCGGCGCAGAACTTGTATGAGGGGCGCGATGAGGAGACGATTCACTTGTTTGAGCAGATTAAGAAGTATCAGCAGAAGACAGTGGGTGTGGAGAATCTTCCGTCGGATGTGCAGTTCCGTGCGGAGAAGCTCTATAATGTGTTGCCGCTCACCAAGTTTCCGGCGATGGTATTGCTGACGGTGGGTATTTTGTTGTACATCTTCTCCATTCGTTCGTTGTTGTCCCGGCGTGTGTCGTGGTTGATGCCTACGGCGGTGGTTTTTGCGGCGTTGGCGCTGGTATATGTCACATTGATTATTGCGCTTCGTTACATCATTTGCGGTCACATCCCGTTGGCGGGTGGTTTTGAGGTGATGCAGTTCATGGCGTGGTGTGCGTTGGTTTTGGTGCTGGTAGCGAGCAGGAAGATAGGTGCTTTTGGCATGGCGGCGGGGGTACTTGTAGCAGGTTTCTCCATGTTGGTAGCGGGTATTGGTGAGAGCAATCCGGCGATTACGGCATTGACTCCGGTATTGAATTCGCCGTTGTTGTGTGCGCATGTCACGATTATCATGTTTGCGTATGCGTTGTTGATGTTTTTGTTTTTGAATGGTGTCACGGCGTTTCTTTTGCGTAAGCGTACGGAGTTGGTGATGGGTCTGCGCAACATCAGTACCATTATGTTGTATCCGGCGTTGTTTTTGTTGTCGATAGGTATTTTCATAGGTGCGATATGGGCGAATCAGTCGTGGGGTACGTATTGGAGTTGGGATCCGAAGGAGACGTGGGCGTTGATTACGATGATGGTGTATGCCATGGCGTTGCACAGTGGTTCCATCCCTGCGTTCCGCAAGCCGATGGTTTTCCATGCGTATATGGTGGCAGCGTTTTTGACGGTGCTCATGACGTATTTCGGTGTAAACTTCCTGTTAGGGGGTATGCATAGTTATGCGTGATTT
>CAYSOK010000121.1:0-5015 GCA_964432645.1 uncultured Bacteroidaceae bacterium
CACCGAAGGTGGGAGCTATGTGTACGATTCCGGTACCGTCCTCGGTGGTGACATAGTCGCCGGGGATGACGCGGAAAGCTTCGCTCTCCATCTCCACGAAGCTATCGTTGCCCAGAGTGAAGATTTTGTCGGCGTGTGCTTGAGCGTACTCCTTCACGAAGTCGGCAGCCAGGTCGTCATACTTTTCTACCGGTTTCACCCATGGCATCAGTTGTTTGTAGTGGGTGCCCACCAGCTCTTCGCCGGTGTAGGAACCGATGATTTCGTAAGGGATTACCTTATCGCCAGCCTTGTAATCGCCCAGAGGTTTGTTTTCACCTTCGGGATTGAGGTAGGCATTGAGACGTGCCTTCGCCATGACGATGGTGACAGGTTGTCCGGTGTATCCGTTGTAGGTCTTCACCGCCACATATTCTATCTTGGGTCCCACACAGAGAGCGGTGTTTGAGGGGAGTGTCCACGGTGTGGTGGTCCAAGCCACGAATACCGGTGTACCCCACTCCTGCCACTCGGCACGGGGGTCGACAATCTCAAACTGTGCGGTCACGGTGGTGTCCTTGACATCGCGATAGCAACCGGGCTGGTTCAGCTCATGGGAGCTAAGGCCCGTACCGGCAGCCGGTGAATAGGGCTGAATGGTGTATCCCTTATAGAGCAAGCCCTTGTTATAGAGTTGTTTGAGCAACCACCAGAGGGTTTCTATATAGCTATTCTCGTAGGTGATGTAGGGGTGTTCCAAATCCACCCAATATCCCATCTTGTGTGTCAAATCCGTCCACTCTTTGGTATATTTCATCACCTCCTCACGGCAGTTTCTATTGTAGTCGTCCACACTAATCTTGTGTCCGATGTCCTCCTTGGTGATTCCCAGTTTCTTCTCCACTCCGAGTTCCACGGGGAGTCCATGGGTATCCCATCCGGCTTTACGCTTTACTTGGTATCCCTTCATCGTCTTGAAACGGCAGAACGTATCCTTAATGGTACGTGCCATGACGTGATGAATTCCGGGCATACCGTTTGCGGAAGGGGGTCCTTCGAAGAATACGAATGAACCTTTGCCTTCGCGTTCTGCCATACTTGCATGAAAGACATCGTCAGCATCCCATTGCTGAAGCACCTCTTTGTTCACTTGAGAGAGGTCCAACTTTGAGCGTTTTGCGAATTGATTAGCCATCTTATATCTATTTATTCTTACGTTTATCCGCTATACTTAAATTTTAAACGGCACAAAATTACAAAAAAACTTCTATAAAACCAACAGTCGGGAGAATATATTAACCCCACAAAGGCGTTAATCGCGACTTTGTGGGGTTAATATCTACTTAGAATTCATGATTGCGTCGATTTCTTCGAACTCTTTGCCCATGTTTAGGTTGAGATAGATGTCGTAGAGGACGGGTGCCCATTTCCTTTCTTCGGGGCGGAGGGAGCGGTAGTGTTCCATGTATCCGCGGGCTTGTTCGTAGTACTCTTTCATCTGTGTTCGGCCTTCGCGGAGTTGTTTACTTCCGGTCTTGGCGGTGAGGAGTGTTTTGCGTTTCTCGTCGGCTTGGTTCCACCAGCAGGAGCCGAGGGTGAAATAGGCGTCGGCGTAGAGGCTGTCTTTGGTGAGGGCTTCGCGGCAGACGGTTTTGCATCCTTCGTAGTCTTGCATGTAGTAGAGGATGAGTCCTTTGGCGTAGAGGTGGAAGGCGGTGCTGTCTATTTCGAGCATGGAGGTGGCGAAGTCGAGGGCTTCGGGGTAGCGTTCGGTGGCGCTGTAGTAGTCCATGAGGTGGGCGAAGAAGTAGGCGGAGGTGGGGTGGCGGAAGACGCCGTCCTTGAGGGTCTCTACCCACTGTATGGTGTCGCCGGAGAGTTGATAGCTCTCTGCCATGTATTCTTGTACGGTGGCTGCATTGGCGGTGTCGGTCTGGGCTAATTCGGTGTTAGCGAAGAGTTTATCGGCGCTGTGCAGACGATGGGCGCAGGTGGCGGCGTAGTAGGAGATGCGGGGATACCGGGAGGTATCTATGTTCATGGCCTCGCTCTCGAAGAGGGGGTGCGTGGAGCAGTCCATGTAGAGGGTGAGGAAGTTGTAGGCGTTGTTGTAGTCGCCGTTGCGAAAGTAGTATTTGCCTGCCACGAGGAGGTTTTCGCGGTAGACCATGAGTTCTTTGCAGGATTTTTTGCGATACTTGGGGTGTACTTTTCCCTTCTCGTCGGGCTTTGCGTCGAGGGTATCGAGGCGTTCCAGGTAGTCGTACATTTTGCGTATGCTGCCAAAGAGACGCAGGGTGTCGTATTTTTGTTTTAGGAAGGCTTTTTCATTTTCCGCTTCGTTGATTTTTTTCTGTACTTCGAAGGCGGTTAGATAGTATTCGGCATCGGTGTTGTAGGGTTCCTTTGCCAGACATTCGTTGATGGTTTTCTCCGCCTCATCGAGTTTTGTGCCTGCTTTTATGGCACTCTTCACGGTCTTGAGTTCCTTTTGTGCGGTGGCACAGAGGGGGGCTACGAGCAGGGTGGCTATGAGTACTAGTATCTTACTGTTCATTGGATCCTTTCAAAAAAGAAGGGGGTGTTTGCAACGTTTGTAGACACCCCCTCCTTATTATATTTATACCTTATTATATGTTATTGAGATTCGGATACCACCCACGAGAGAGAGCCATCCACAAATAATGGCCATGCGGCATGTACCACGAACCGGGTTTTTAAGGACGCTCCACGAAGCGTCCCTACACTGTGGATGATTCTTTTCGTGTGTGTGTGTGTGTAATCCTTGTCTCGAAGTTTTACTTGAGATTCAAGTTCTTCTTGATGTTGGCAATCTTGTTCTCCCAGAGTTCGGGTTTGTCAGGACGGAGTTCCTTAAGCTTCTCGTAGTATGGGAGAGCCTTGGCTGCCAACTCCTTGTACTTAGCCTCACCCTTCTTGTACTCGGCAGACTTCATGTTGGCAGGCAAACTCATACCCACCTCGTTGGCTGCGTTGTAGTAGGAATTGGCTGCATTCATACAAGCCTCTGCATACTCAGGGTCTTCTTCGAGAGCCTTCTCAAAGAATCCGGCGGCATCGGTAAACTTATTCATATTGAAGTAAGCGCAACCTTCCAAGAAGTATGCTACCTTTCCGGGAGCCTTCTCGGAATACTCTTGAGTGAACTTCAGAGCCTCTTCGTTTTGTTCCTTCTGTGAGTAGAAGGATACGACATCTTGTGCGAAACTGTCGTGATCGGGGAAGATGTAAGCAGCTTCCTTGGATGCCTGCAACCAGCCGAGAGTATCACCCTTTTCTCTGAGAGAGAAGGTCTTGAGCTGGTAAACGGTGAACTTATCTTTCTCGTAACCACTCGCCAAATCCCAATAGTTCATCACCTTGTCATACTCCTTTGCGTTGTAGGCAGAAAGACATGCGTAGTAAGCTATCTCCTCGTCGGACAAGCTACCGTTCAGCATCTCAACGCCCTGCACCAAAGAGAGTTTCGGGAAGTCCAGGTAACGAGCGAAGGCATCATAAGCCTTGTCCCACTCCGAAGCACCGGAGAAGAGAGAACCGGCATTGGCAAAGTAGGCGCGGCAACGAACGGCGTTCGCACTGTTCAGAGCCTTGTACTTAGGTTCCACCTTGCCCTTCTTGTCGGGCTGTATGTCGTACTGATTACACTTCTCCCATGCATCTACGGTAGCATAGAGTTGCTGAGCAAACACGTTGCTGTCGTAATCCTCTTTTGCAATGATCTTGTTCAACACATTATTAAAGAGATAGTAGTGAATCTTGGCCTGAGCATCCCAAGCGGCTGCTTTGTCCTTGGTCAACTCGTTGTCGAGAGCGGGAGCCAAAACGGTATTGGCCTCGTTCAATTTCTCTTCGTCAAACTGATTGGACTTCTTCGGGTCGGTAGGCATACTCTTGGCAATCAAGTCCGTTGCCTGCTTAACCAACTTATCCTGAGCGAAGCCACACGTAGCCACCAATAGGAGCGCTACGGATAACAATGTCTTTTTCATTTGCTACAGATTATTTATAGGGTTAATTATTTTCATTATTGTTGTTCTCATTCTCGGTGGAAGCACCCTCCTCAGAAGAAGTACCCTCCTCGCCGGAAGCCTCGTTCTTCGGAGCATCCTCATTGGAGTAGCTTACCAACTGTCCGTCAGCGTATTCCTCCACTACCGGATCCACGGTTTCATCCTCCTCGTCGCTCGCCAGCACCTTGCACACGCTGCTAATCTGGTCGTTACGCTTGGTGAGGTTGATGAGTCGAACCCCCTGGGTAGCACGACCTATGATGCGCACATCCTTGAGATGCAGACGGAGCGTGATGCCGCTCTTGTTGATGATCATAATATCATCATCGTCCGTCACACACTTGATAGCCACCAGTTTACCGGTCTTATCCGTCACATTGAGAGTCTTCACACCCTTGGCACCACGGCGAGTCACACGGTAGTCCTCTATGTCGGAACGCTTACCGAAGCCCTGCTCGCTCACCACCATGATGGTCTCCTTCTCGGTGTCGTTGATGTTGATCATACCGATTACCTCATCGTCGCCACCGTCGAGCGTCATACCCTTCACACCGGTTGCCGTACGCCCCATAGGACGCACGTCCGCCTCGTTGAACCGGATGGCACGACCGTTGCGGTTTGCGATGATAATCTCCTCATCGCCACCCGTCAAGCAGACATCCACCACGCGGTCGCCCTCTTGTATATTGATGGCATTCACACCGTTGGTACGCGGACGTGAATACTCCGTGAGACAAGTCTTCTTGATGATACCGTTCTTGGTACAGAACAAGATGAAGTGCTCCTTGCAGAACTCGGCATCGTTCAACTTGCGGATGCACAAGCATGCGTTGATGCTATCGTCGGAATCTATGTTCAGCATGTTCTGGATGGCACGACCCTTACTCTGCTTGTTGCCCTCCGGCAGGTCGTAAACCTTAGTCCAGAAGCAGCGACCCTTCTGTGTGAAGAAGAGCATGGTGTTGTGCATGGTTGCCGGATAGATGTACTCCACGAAGTCGG
>CAYSOK010000122.1:0-4984 GCA_964432645.1 uncultured Bacteroidaceae bacterium
CCGCTCCGCAGCGTAGGTTCCCGGAAATACCACTCCTCCCACACAACCTCACCCCACACAAGCAGTACCATTCGGCATGACCCACGTAACACTCCACGACACATACGGATAACACCCCCCGACAACAAAAACCATACAACAGACTCGCTTTCCTACACGTTTTCAGAACCTTCCATTACCTCTTTAAAAAATATTCTGCAGAATAGAGCAAAACACTTGCATTTCGCCTAAAAATTTTGTATCTTTGCAGTCGAAAAGCCGAGGTGGCGGCAACTAGCCTACAACTTATTCCAACCAAACAACGCGAGTGATTCCCACAGGAAACATTCGACGGCGTTTTTACGTCTCTACCGAAAGGTGAAACGTAAGGGATTTCTAGCGACTAAGCCACACCTAAAAGGCCCTACAACAAAAGAAATTATAACATCAAAACTATATACAAAAATATGAATATTTTTAAACAACTCTTCAAAAACAAACAGCATAAAAACGCTGTAAACGAGACCGGTAACTTCACCACCCCCACGAGTACTATTGCACCCGTCGGAGGAGACGACGCCATGCGTGCCGAGTATGTCAGCCGCAACCTTACCTTCGCCTTCTCCTACGCCGCCAGCCTCAACGGCATCACACTGCAACCCGAACAACTCACCACCATCATGCAAACCGTCAACCGCGTGGTGTTCGGACAAAAAGCACCCTCTACCGCAAATACCACCGCACAACCACAACCCAAGGAGAAAAACTACTCCGGCAACGGACACTCCTTCAAACCCAACCTACTGAAATTCGACGCCTGGATACGACTGCACTACGCCCTGCGTATCAACCTCTTAACCGGATGCACCGAAATAGCAGAACGCAAAGAAGTGGAGAGCGAACAAGTCTATCACGTGGTGTCCAACTACGACAAATGCTCCATCACACAAGACGCCATGTGTGACGACATCAACCTCTGGAAAATGGACGTAGAGACCTATCTCGAATCCAACAAGGTGCCCTCCTACCACCCTTTCACTCAGTATTTTGAACAACTCCCCAAGTGGGACGGCAAAGACCGTGTGACCGACCTGGCAGAACGCGTCTCCACCAACAGCGCCTGGGTACGCAATTTCCACCGTTGGATGCTGGGCGTCACCGCTCAGTGGATGGGACACGCTCGTAAAAACCGTAAAATCTGCAACATACGCGCCAACAGCGTGGCTCCTATCTTGATTAGCGAGCACCAAGGATGGGGCAAGTCCACCTTCTGCCGTATGCTGCTGCCGGAGGAACTCCAACGCTACTACACCGATAGCTTCGACGTGGCACAACCATCGGCCTGCGAGGTGAAACTCACAGAGTTCGGACTGATCAACCTGGATGAGTTTGACCGCATCCCCGAGTCCCGCAACGCACAACTCAAAAACATCATGCAGATGACAGCACTCAACATCCGCAAGGCATTCCAAAAGAACGGCGACAACAAACACAGAATCGCCTCGTTTATAGGCACATCCAACCGCCGCAACCTACTAACGGACCCCACCGGTAGCCGACGTTTCTTATGCGTGGAGTTGACACACGCCATCGACTGCGACACCCCCATCGAGTACGAACAGTTGTACGCCCAGTTAAAAGAGGAAATCCTCGCCGGCGAACGCTACTGGTTCAGCGAAAAGGAGGAGGACGAGATACAAGAACAAAACCTCACCTTCTATCAGTCCACCCCCATCGAAGAGATGTTCCACAGAGTATTCCGCGCCGTGGACGAACACACGGAAGGAGCCATGCATCTCCCTGCTTTTGACATATATAGAATCATCAAAGAGAAGTACCCAACCTGCCTCACCGGCATCTCCGCCGCTAAGTTTGCACGCGAACTACCGAAGTTTGCCAACCGCATGCACAAGCACAACAGGAACGGATATTTCTTGGTCCTTCGATAATCCCCGTTCGTAAAGTTTTGTCGGATTCAACTTTTTAGCTACCTTTGCAACATAATTCTAAGTTATGGCAAAGGATAAGACAGCATACGTTTGTACCGAGTGCGGATACGACTCCGCAAAGTGGATTGGTAAATGCCCCGCTTGCGGTAAGTGGAACACTATCAAGGAGATTACCATCAAGAAAGAACCACGCAGCAGTGTGTCCTACTCCACGGGCGGTGCGTTCCAAAAGAGCACGGGACGCAAGACAACCAAACCAACCCGCATCGGAGAGATTCAGAGCGAACAGGAACCACGCATCGACATGAACGATGCGGAACTGAACCGCGTACTGGGTGGCGGCATGGTGCCGGGATCTCTGGTGCTACTGGGCGGCGAACCGGGTATCGGCAAGTCTACGCTACTGTTACAGACGGTGTTGCGCATGCCGGGGAAGCGCATTCTCTATGTGAGCGGCGAGGAAAGTGAACGACAAATCAAACTGCGTTCGGACCGTATAGAACACGCAGATACGGAACTGCTGGTGGTGTGCGAAACACACCTGGAACAGATCTTTGACCACGTGCGAGAGATACAGCCGGAACTACTGGTGGTGGACTCCATCCAAACGGTCTATACCGACTTTGTAGAGAGTTCGCCGGGCAGCATCTCGCAGGTGAGAGAGTGTGCGGTGTCGCTGCTCAAGATGGCCAAGGAAACGGGCATCCCCATCATTCTGATTGGACATATTAATAAGGAGGGAACCATCGCGGGCCCGAAGATTCTGGAGCATATCGTGGATGCAGTGCTACAGTTTGAGGGGGATCAACACTATATGTACCGCATACTGCGGAGCATCAAAAACCGTTTCGGTAGTACGGCAGAGATTGGTATCTACGAGATGCGACAGGACGGTCTTCGACAGGTGAACAACCCGTCGGAACTGCTCTTGACGGACGAGCACGAGGGACTGAGCGGTGTGGCTATTGCCTCGGCGATTGAGGGGGTGCGACCCTTCTTGATCGAGACACAAGCGCTGGTTTCAACGGCAGCATACGGCATGCCGCAGCGGTCGGCTACGGGGTTCGACCTACGACGCCTCAACATGTTGCTGGCGGTGCTGGAGAAGCGCATCGGCTTTAAGCTGGCGCAAAAGGATGTGTTCCTCAACATAGCGGGCGGTATCAAGGTGACCGACCCTGCCATCGACCTTTCGGTGATAGCAGCGATACTGAGCAGCAACATCGATACGGGCATCGAGACGGATACCTGCATGTGCGGCGAGGTGGGTCTGAGCGGCGAGATTCGTCCGGTGGCGCGCATAGAACAGCGCATAGCGGAGGCGGCAAAACTGGGATTCAAACGAATATTGGTACCTAAGAACAATATGCAGGGACTCAATACGGAAAACTTTAATATTGAGGTGGTTCCGGTACGCAAGGTAGAGGAGGCACTGCGCGAGTTGTTCGGGTGATTTACGGGTAAAAAGATAACAGACAAATGATACAGGAATATCAACTGAGAGTGTTGCCACAGGTGGCGGCAGACGAAAGGGAGCTGAGACAGTACATAGCGAAGGAGAAGGGGGTGAATCCGCGTTCCATCCACGGATTGCGCATCTTGAAGCGGAGCATCGATGCACGCCAGCGTACCATCTTTATGAACGTGAAGGTGCGGGTGTACATCAACGAACTTCCGCAGGACGACATGTACCAAACGACCTTCTACCCCGTGGTGGACGACAAACCGCAGGTGGTGGTAGTGGGCGCGGGACCGGGTGGTCTCTTTGCAGCACTGCGACTGATTGAGGCGGGGTATCGTCCGGTGGTGGTGGAACGTGGTAAGAACGTTCACGACCGCAAACGCGACTTGGCGGTCATCTCTCGGGAACACAAGGTGGACGGCGAGAGCAACTATAGCTTTGGCGAGGGAGGTGCCGGTGCGTATTCCGACGGCAAACTCTATACGCGCAGTAAGAAGCGTGGCAACGGAGACAAAATTCTACACGTGTTCTGCCAACATGGGGCGGATACCTCCATCCTGGTGGATGCGCATCCGCACATAGGTACCGATAAGCTTCCGCGGGTGATTGAGAATATGCGCAATACCATCTTGAAGTGTGGTGGCGAGGTGCATTTCGAAACGCGCATGGAGCGGTTGATTATGGAGAATGGTTGTGTGACGGGTATAGAGACGCACAACGGTAAGACGTTCCTTGGGCCGGTAATCCTGGCTACGGGACACTCGGCGCGCGATGTCTACCGCATGCTGGTGGAGAAGAAAATCCATGTGGAGGCGAAGGGTATTGCGGTGGGGGTTCGTTTGGAGCATCCGGCACACCTCATAGATTGCATTCAGTATCACAATCGTGAGGGACGCGGCAAGTACCTGCCGGCGGCGGAGTATAGTTTTGTAACGCAGGTGGAGGGCCGTGGTGTGTATAGCTTCTGTATGTGCCCGGGCGGCATTGTGGTGCCGGCGGCGAGCGGTCCGGAGCAGATTGTGGTGAACGGCATGAGTCCGAGCAACCGTGGTAGCAAGTGGAGCAATAGCGGTATGGTGGTGGAGATGCACCCGGAGGATTTGCAGGAGAGTTCCTTGCGTAACTTCTTTGCGGAGAACGGTGTGGAGAGTATAGATACGTCCGACCCGTTGTGTTTATTGCGTTTTCAGGAGGTATTGGAGAAGCAGTGTTGGATACAGGGCAACTTCAAGCAGACGGCTCCGGCGCAGCGTATGTCGGACTTTGTGAACAAGCGTTTGAGTTACGACCTGCCATCGAGTTCGTATCAGCCGGGGTTGATTTCATCGCCGTTGCATTTTTGGATGCCGCCGTTTGTGACGAGTCGTTTGCGTCAGGGGTTCCTGAATTTCGGCAAGTCGGCACACGGTTTCCTTACAAACGAGGCGACGATGATTGGTGTGGAGACGCGAACCTCCTCTCCGGTACGTATCGTGCGTGATGCGGAGACGCTTCAACATATAGAGATTCCGGGATTGTTCCCGTGTGGCGAGGGTGCCGGATATGCCGGTGGCATCGTTTCGGCGGGTGTGGACGGAGAACGATGTGCCGAAGC
>CAYSOK010000123.1:0-4950 GCA_964432645.1 uncultured Bacteroidaceae bacterium
CGGCTTTTTTGAGGACGTTCCACGAAACGTCCCTACACTGTGGATAATCGCTCGTAGTTTTCACAAATCTGGAACTTGAGTGATTCATATAAAAAGGGGTTGCATTTCGCAACCCCCTTTTTTTATTTCAATAAATCTTTTTCTGCTTGTTCCACTCTAGCAAAGTTGAACCCCGAGAGCACCTCTTTCATGAGTGCCTCGATTTTATCGTTGCACAAATTACCGATGCTGCCCTCATGCGTGTGATGAATATTCTTGTTCGGTGTAAACTTACCCGCCTGAATATCCAGTCCCACCTTTTTGTACGCATCACGGAACGGCATGCCCTCACGCGCCAAACGGTTCACCTCCTCCACAGAGAAGATATTGTCGTACATCGGGTTGTCCAAGATATGCTCATTCACCGTCATCTTATTGACAATATACGCCACCATCTGCAAACAGTCTTTCAGTTCGCCGAACGCCGGCAGGAACACCTCCTTCATGATTTGCAAATCGCGGAAATAACCACTCGGAAGATTGTTCATTATCATCATAATCTGCTGAGGGAGAGCCTGTATCTTATTACACTTGGCACGCGTCAACTCAAACACATCGGGATTTTTCTTGTGCGGCATGATGCTGGAACCGGTCGTACAATCGTCCGGCAACTTCACAAAACCGAAGTTCTGACTGTTGAACAAGCACGCATCGAACGCCATCTTAGACAACGTACCGGCGATGGTTGCCAACGCAAACGCCACATTGCGTTCCAGTTTGCCACGTCCCATCTGTGCATAGACCACATTGTACGCAGGCGTATCGAAGCCCAACAAGTCGGTTGTCATCTGACGGTTCAACGGGAAACTGCTACCATATCCCGCAGCCGAACCCAACGGATTGCGATTGGTCATGCGGAAGGCAGCCTGCAAGAACAGGAGGTCGTCCACCAAACTCTCCGCATACGCACCAAACCACAAGCCAAAGCTCGATGGCATGGCAATCTGCAAGTGCGTGTAACCCGGCATCAAGACATCCTTATAGCGGTTGCTCTGCGCAATCAACTCCTGGAAGAGATTCTCCACCAACTCCGCTATCTCCTTGATTTCGGAACGAGTAAAGAGTTTTAAGTCGAGCAACACCTGATCGTTACGTGAACGACCGCTGTGAATCTTCTTCCCCACATCACCCAACTTACGAGTCAGCATCAGTTCCACCTGAGAGTGAACATCCTCCACGCCCTCCTCAATCACGAACTCCCCACGCACCGCCTGTGCATAGATATTCTTGAGTTCCTCGAGCAAGCATTTCAGTTCCTCCTTCTCCAGCAGACCAATACTCTCCAGCATAGTGATGTGCGCCATGGAGCCCAACACATCGTGCTTCGCCAGATAGAGATCCATCTCGCGGTCGCGACCGACCGTAAACTTCTCTATCTCAGCCGTCATCTGCACATTTTTTTCCCAAAGTTTGCTAGCCATAGTCCTCTAACTTACATTGAATATGGAATCTTCGAAAGCATGTCGGCGATACCGTCCACACCCTTCTTCAGCGGCTTCTCCACCATCTTTTTCATGAAGAAGTTCACCTCGGCATGTGCTGTCACGCGCATACGACACTGACTATCCCCATGCGGGAGGAGCTGAATCCAGAGGAGAACCGGCAGCGGATGCTGTCCGGTAGACATCTTTACGCACTTAGGTTCCTCACGCTCCACTATCTCTATGCGGATATCGCCCAGCATATCTGCGTGGAAGGTTACGGAATCCGTGTCGCATGTCATCTCATTAATCGCCTTTACAATCGATGCCACCTTATCATCGCTCAAGTTGGCTTGCGCCTTAAGGTTCGCCATCGCCATGGGGTTATCGGCAATCTGCTTCAAGATAGCCACATTGTTCAAATCCGACAACTTAGCGAAAACCACCTCCTGCGGATAAGGAAGCAACTTAATCTCACTTTCGTGTTTAATCGTAGACATATATATCTTATTATATATAAGGTGTAGTGCTTATTCCAACCAGTGAGCAGGATCCTCGCGCCACTCGTTCAGCGTATCGATATCGTCCTCGGAGATGTAACCGGTCTTAACAGCCTCCTCCACCACTGCAGAGTAGTTGGTCAGTGTAATCAGTTTTACATTTGCGTTCTTAAACGCCTCAACCGCAACCGGGAAGCCATACGTATAAGAAGCCACCATACCAATCACCTCACAACCGTTCTTGCGGATAGCCTCAACAGCGTGCAAGCTGCTACCGCCGGTAGAGATAAGATCCTCTACTACCACCACCTTCATACCCGGTTTCAGTTCACCCTCAATGAGGTTCTCCAATCCGTGGTCTTTGGGTTTGGAACGCACATATACAAACGGCAAGTTCAGTTCATCTGCCACCAACGCTCCCTGCGCAATAGCACCCGTTGCCACACCGGCAATAGCGTCTACATCGGCAAAGTTCTCCAAAATGACACGACTCAACTCCACCTTCACGAAGTTACGCAAGGTGGGGTAAGACAACGTCTTGCGGTTATCGCAGTAGAACGGCGACTTCCAACCGGAGGCCCAAGTAAACGGATTATCAACTTGCAACTTAATAGCTTTAACCTTCAACAATTTCGATGCAAAGATTTTTTCTAACGTTCTCATACCTTACTTTCTTTTAATTATTACGTTGCAAAGGTACACAAATAATTGGGATAATCGTGACAAAAATGCACTTTTTCGTTTCCCGAACGTCATTTTTTTGTAACTTTGTGGCATATTTTAATGAAACAACGAAACAAAAACAAAAGACAATGTACAAGAAATCTATTCTTGCCGCAGCCTTGATGCTCGCTTCCGTGCTGTCGGCAAACGCACAGACGGGCAAGGAACTGCCCTTCCAAAAATGGGCACTGACACCTCCAATGGGTTGGAATTCATGGGATTGCTACGGTCCTACGGTCGTGGAGTCCGAGGTAAAGGCCAACGCCGACTACATGGCGGAACACCTGGCGGAGTATGGTTGGGAGTATATCGTGGTGGATATTCGCTGGTTTATCGAGAACGATAAGGCGGGTGGATACAATCAGACGGATGCTCGCTACTGCATAGACGAGAACGGACGCTACACGCCGGCGGTCAACCGTTTCCCTTCGGCTGCCGATGGGACGGGCTTTAAGAAGTTGGCTGATTACGTTCATTCCAAGGGACTTAAGTTTGGTATTCACTTGATGCGTGGTATTCCGCGCGAGGCGGTGGCAAAGAAGTTGCCGATTCTCGGAACCGATGGTATCACGTGCGATATGATTGCCAACAACGATAGCATCTGCACGTGGCTGCGCGACAACAAGACGGTGGATTGCACCAAACGGGGAGCACAGGAGTACTACAATTCTTGTTTTGAGATGTATGCTTCCTGGGGAGTTGATTTTGTGAAAATTGATGACTTGTCTCGTCCGTATCATACCGGAGAGATTGAGTTGATTCGCAATGCCATCACCCACTGCGGACGTCCGATGGTACTGAGTATGTCTCCGGGAGAGACGCCGGTGGAGATGGCGAAACATGCGCAGACGCATGCCAACATGTGGCGAACGGTGGATGATTTTTGGGACAACTGGAGTCAGCTGAGTTATCAGTTTGAGGTGTGTGCCAAGTGGGCACCGTATATTGCGCCGGGTACATGGCCGGATGCCGATATGCTGCCGATGGGTAAGATTAGCATCCGTGGCGAACGTGGTGCGGAGCGTTGGAGTGCGTTTACACCGGATGAGTTGAAGACGATGATGAACCTGTGGGGCATCTTTAAGTCTCCGTTGATGTTTGGTGGTGACCTGCCGCAAAACAATGAGGCGACGAATGCGTTGCTGACCAACCGCAACATGCTCTACATGCATCACTACTCTGTGGAAAACAAGCAGTTGAGTCGTACGGAGGACAATGTGATTACGTGGACAGCGGTGGATCCTGCCAACGGTGATCGTTTCGTGGCGCTCTTCAACTTGGGTGGTTCGGAGTTTGTCAACGCGCAGAATGCGCTGTATCGTTCGGGCACCATCTCTTATTTGACCACGGGATATGCAACGGACATCGATATAGCTCTGCCGAAGGGTTCCAAGAAGATTGCTTTGGTGGCGACGGACGGTGGCGACACGCACAGTTGTGACCATGCCGATTGGATTAATCCTACGGTGACGCTGTCGGACGGTAGTACGCTGGACCTCACGAAGGAGGAGATGATTAAGTCGACTTGCGGATGGGGCGAGGTGCATGTAAACAAGAATCTCAACGGCGGTGATCTTTCTATCAACGGCCGGAAGTATGAGAAGGGTGTGGCTACGCATGCCAACTCTGTGATTGTGTACAACTTGCCAAAGGGTGCTGTCCGATTTACGGCAAAGGCGGGTATCGACAATACGGGTACCAATCAGGGTAGTGTCTCTTCTGTGGAATTTATGGTGTTCAATTACGATCCTACTTCTACGGAGGAGGGACCGACGGCAAATGCGGGGGATAAGAAGGTGAGCATTGACCTCACTCAATTGGGCTTCGACAAGAAGCAGCCTTGCACGGTGACGGAGGTTTGGAGTGGCAAGAACGAGGGCAGTTTCCGCGGCAACAAGTTCACAACTCCGCTCAAAGAGCATGCTTCGGCGCTGTATCGCATTAGCGGTCAAAAGCGTGCAAAGGGTGCGAGTGTGGAGATTGCAGTGGATGCTGACGGTGTGGTCGTGACGGTTGCAAACGGTGAGACGACGGGTGCTTACGTTCAGTTGCTCGACAACGATAAGATTATCGGTTGCATGCCGGTGGGTCAGGATGGCAAGGCGCGTTATACGGGGCAGCTTGCACCGGGTGCTCACAAGTTGGAGGCGCGTTATAGTGGTACGACGAGTACGATGAATGCTTCTGCCACGAAGGAGTTTAAGAAGTAAGGAGAGGATTACTCCTTATTATATAATATACTCAAGTTTCGGATTTGTGTAAACAAC
>CAYSOK010000124.1:0-4920 GCA_964432645.1 uncultured Bacteroidaceae bacterium
ATGAAGAAAATTGTATTTTATACATTCCTAACCCTGTGGTTAAGTTCCCTGTCTGCACTTGCGCAGACAGAGGGCTATAACCCATCGAACCCACCCAATCCGGGTTCCACGAAGGTAGAGGTGGCGGACACCACCACCTACTACACTCTGAGCCTGGCCTACACCCCCAAGGGGATAGGCAGCGGATACGGAGCGGGTTCCTATACCGCCAACAGAAGCATTTCTGTCGGAGCCTATTCCGTAGACGGATGCAACTTCCTGTATTGGGTGGATGACGACGGCAATGTGGTATCCACGAGCCGCAGTTTCTACTACACCATGCCCGCACGCAACGTGCAACTCACGGCAGTGTATCGCTATAATCCCTCTAACCCCGCCAATCCCGAGGTGCAGGAGAAGGTGAAAACCTACAACCTCACACTGGTGGCCAAACCTACCGGCGCAGGTTCCTTCAGCCCGAACGGTACGGTATCGATGCTGGAGGGAGACGCTCGCAGTCTCTATGCGTACACCAATAGCGACTTTGTGTTCTTGCGTTGGGAGGATGCCAATGGCGAAACCCTCTCCACGGCACGCAATTTCTATTACACCATGCCGGCAAAGAACACCACCCTGTACGGTATCTACGAGTATCGTCCCTCCAATCCCGCCAACCCGGGAAAGAACGCTTGGGACAGCTTCTCCGGGGAGGTGATTGTGGATGATTTCTCATCGGGGTACCTAAGCGACGCTATATATAATGTGATTGGCGGTAGTTCCAACGCTTCGCAAGTGACCTCTATTACGGTGGCGGGCGTGGTGAACACCAACGACTTCTCCATAGCCAACAATTTCTCCAATTGTAGCATTGTGGACTTGAGTAGAACCACGGGCGTGACCCGTGTACCCAACTGGTGTTTCGAGAGCAGAGAAAACCTGACTCAGGTGGTTCTCCCCTCTACCATAGAGTCGATAGGATACTGTGCCTTCTACAATTGTTCATCGCTCTCCTCCCTGACCGTCTATGCCAATACGCCGCCGACGGTAGAGGAGAAGGCTTTCTACAATATGCCCGAGGACTTGATTGTCTTTGTGCCGGAGGCATCCATAGAACTCTACGAGGCTTCGGAGAGTTGGAATCAATATCAGATACTCCCCATCCAGTCCAATGTACACAGTCTGGAGTTGACTCTCCCGGCGGAGTGCAGCGACGGAAGATACAAAAATATGTCGCTCGAACTGGTGAACCTGAAGAGTGGACAGAGGTATAAATATGTGATTACCGACCGTCTTAACTACGTGTTCAACAACTTGATGAAGAACACCAAGTACAACGCGTATCTAAAGAATCCTTCCGGTATTGTGCTGGCAAGTGTCGATACGATTGTTATCGCGGACAGAGATCTGAGTTGTGCGTTTGAGAACATCCTTTCTCTGCAAAACCTATCCTTGCGAGTGATTACTCCGACGGGAGCGGATGTGACGAGCCAGGTGACGGTGTCGTGGTACGATGAGGAAGGTAACTATCTGAGTCAAGGCAACACACTGGCATCGCAGGTGGAGGGACACGAGGTCCGCTTCTCTATGGCTCTGCCGCAGGCCTTGGCGTTGAAGTATGCTCTGCCGCAGGATTCAACCTACCGCGTACGGACGGGAGAGAATGCGATAGAGTACACGCTGGCGGCTTTGCCTACCACAACGGTGAGCGGACGGGTGCTCGATGTCTCTACCGACCAACCCATCTCCGGTGCTACGGTAACCGTCACGCAGACGTTGAACGGAACATACTCCAAATCGGTGGCTGTGAAAACCGATAGCAAGGGTGCGTTCTCTTCATCGCTCTTTGTGGCTCCTACGGAGATTACGGTGGCTTCCAATGACTATGTTTCGAAGACGGTTGTCTTGACGGACAGTCTGTTGGCGCTTCCGGAGATTGCTCTGGGAGATGTGTCTCTGAAATCTATTACGGGTGCGGTGGTGTCTCTGAACTTCACCTACACTACGAGTGTGGAGGCGGGAGCGGAGGCTTCGACCCAGAGTTGGTACAGCGACTATAACAATGTGTCCTATACCTTATATAACAGTACTCGGCAAAAGGCTATCAAGTCCTTTAGTGTGCAGTATCCGGAGATAGTGCTGCTGGAGGAGGTTGACGAGGGTGATGTTATCCGGGTGACGGCAACGAGCAAGAACGGTGCCTTTACGGCGGTGACGGCAGAGGGTGCGATAGATGAAACCAATCGCACGAGTGTCACCTTACCTATTGTTCAGTTGGGTAGCTTGAAGGCTAGTTACGGACACTCGGAGAACAGTAGTGTGGTGGCGATGCTGTACGATGCTACGGGAACTTTCTTGCAGAAGGCTTCTTACGAGAGCGGTTCCTTGACCTTCAGTGAGTTGAAGGATGGTTCCTATACCTTGGTTACCATGGGCGAGAGCAGTGTCTTCAATACTCTGAACAAGTTGTCTGCCTTTGCCGAGAGCGATTTGGTGCTTGGTACGGACTATATACAAAACGTGGTGGAGGTGAAGAGTGGTGCGATTACTACGGTAAAGAATGCGTTGGTTCCTCTCTTCGATGATTCCAAGATGTTCTATACGGGCACCGGAACTTCGTTTACGGTAAACAAGAGTAGCCTTGTGGTAGGTAACTATCTTACGCTGCAGGCAAAGGTGGACTTCAAGTCTCTCTATGCCAACAAGGTGAAGGATATAGAGGTGGTCTTTGACCTTCCGGAAGGTAGTTCGCTTGTGGCAAACTCACTGATGGTGGGCAGTGCGCTGACCAATTACCAAGAGGAGGGAAGAACCGTAACGGTTGCTTTGCCGAATGCCTCTGCGGGAAGAGTGCGCTTCTGTGTCATTCCGACGGTAAGCGGTACGTCTTATTCCAATGCGTATGTGCGCTTCACTCTGGATGGAAACACGGTGACGCAACCTATCGGTACGGCTAGTTACGAGGTACAGGATTTGTCCATACAGGTGCCTAGTATGACCAGCAAATCAACCTTCTCTGTGTCCGGTGCGGCTACCGGTAAGAGTAGTGTGGAGATTTACGATGGGACAACGGTTATCGGTAAAACCACGGCTTACGCCAACGGTGTTTGGGGGGCGGAGTGTACGTTGGTGGATCCGACAAACTTGTCTAAGCACAACATCCATGCAAAGGTGATTACTACGCAGGGATTGGAGATGCAGACGGAGACGCAGTCGATTACTTATGATGTGAATTCTATTGAACTGTCACGTGTACATATGTATCACTGGAATCCGGAGATGAACAAGAACTACGATATCGTATACGATTATCAGAATCCTTCTTCCGTGGCGCAGAAGTATACCTATTATATATATAATAAGCAATTCTCGTTTACTGTTGATTTCACGGATAACAATCCGGATCGTATCCATAACGTCTATTTGAATGTAAAGACCGGTAATGGTACATGGACGACTCTCCCGACTACCTTCGATAGCAAAAAGAAGTGTTGGGTGGCAAGTGCTGAGTTTGGAAATATGTACGATGGAAATGTTCCTAAGAACGTGGCGGTATCTTACGATATGATTACCTCTCAGGTGATAGACAAGAGCAACTTGGAGGAGGCTGTCAACTTGTATGATCAAGCCAAGAAGGTACTTGCTTCATCTACCGAATACGGTTCCGAATTGGTAGACCAATTGGTGGATGCTTATTTTGATGAAGAGTACAACGAGACGCTCGTTCAGCAATTGGAGAACAAAGTGAACGATATGTTCGAACTGCCGCAGGCAGAGCATGCCGACATCACCTCCGAGGAGGACGCGCGTGCCTTCCTGAACGAGATGACAGAGGCGTTCTCTGACTCCCTTTTGCGCGCAACGGAAACCATTCTGAGTACACGTATGGAAGACCTCATGGGTATCGCCGAATATGCGAAAGACATAAAGGTGGGTACATGTGATTCCATCCAAGAGGCTTCGTTGATAGATGACGGGTATCAGACCTTTGAGGTCAATGATTCCTCTTTGCTGTACTATCGAATGACCGATACGGAGATAAGCATCATCAACTTTGCACAGAATTACTCCGCTTGCATAACGTTGAGCGACGATGCCGAGAGTGTGGCACAAAGAGCTGCAACAAAGAACGACCTCATCGTGTTGGAGAACCAATTCGCGGCGAAAGCCAATTCTGCCATTGCACTGATAACGAGTGGACTGGCCAATGCAAAGGACTTCCTCGACCAGTATAAGAATTTGTTGGAAGTGGTCTATAGCAAGTCCAGAGCGAAATTCTCCAAGACGCTGGCTACGGTGAAGTGGATTGCCGCAGAAAAACGTGCGGGAACTCCTGTCCCGGGGATGGCGTTGTATGAGAACGATTATAGAACGCTGGCCAAGTCGAGTGGAAAGAGAATGGTTGGCACTCGTTTGGCTCTCAATAAGTTGGACGGTCCGTTTGCAACGGCGCTGGGCAAGATAACGGCAGTATTCGATGTGGTGGATCAAATACGTATGGGTATTACCGAGGTGGATGAACTTCTGAAGATCTACAACAGCGTGCCGGATTGTCCGGCGGATGCTGCGGAAGCTCAGGATATAAAGGATATGGCAGAGTTCTACATGAGAGCTGCTGTATCGTTCCATCTGCTGAGCATAGCCGGTGATATTACCGGCATAAATGCAGCGGTGGCATCTGCTGTGGCTTTGGTTCCGACAGTCGGTGCTTCTATTACCACGCTTATAGGCGACTTGGCTATGTTGATTATAAAGAACATTTCGGTGGAACTTTATAACAATGCTTTGGAGAAGGATGTTGCGATTCTGTTGGAGCGTTTGGCTGACTTGAAGTGCAAGGTTCCTTATCAGAGAAATTTCTATTGGCATCATCCCGGTTGTCCTGATGCGGATGTCAGCATCGACCCGTCCGGTTATGTTTACGAGGGTGTTCAGAGCAACCGC
>CAYSOK010000125.1:0-4920 GCA_964432645.1 uncultured Bacteroidaceae bacterium
TAGCATCGAAGTTGCTGCCCCAAGGATCATCCGCCCCTATGATGGGGTTCTTCTGTTTGTAACCCGTCAGATTCTCACCCCCCACATAGAAGTCGAAATGACGAAAACTGCGAGTCACTTGAGCATTGAGCAACGGATAAGCCGCGTAAGTAGCATCCCACGAAGCGGAACCGTCACCCAGCGTATAAGATGTAGGCATACGTCCACCACCGTTCAGCGCAAGACTCACATCAAACTGCCACTTCGCCATCATCGGTGTATAGTTGATGGTGAAGAGCCCTTTCGACTTGGCAGACAAAGGTTTACGCACCAAACCGTATCCATAGTTCTCACGCACATCCGTGTAGCGATATGCCGCCGTAAAGGTGAAATCCCGGAAAGGCACGTAGCTCGCCTCCACCTGCACCGTGTGTGAATAAGACTTCCCCACATTGTTGAACAAGATGGCCGCATGCGGATCAGTATCCAAGTCCACCACCGCCTGGCGATGAAAACGAGTGTAGTAATACTCCGCCGTAAGCGTGAGGTCGCGTCGGAAAAGACGAAGATTGGAGATGATGCCTCCCCCCGTGTTCCAAGCCGACTCCTGCTGCATGGCATCGCTCAAGATCAACTTACGCGAAGAAGCCAACAGATAGTTGAAATCCGCCAATCGATGCGCCGCACGATACCCCTTACCCGCACTGGCATAGAAGGTTAACTCGCCCGGTGCGTTCCACTTGATGTGCACACGCGGCGTCAGCATGGAGTGATAGAGACTGCTATAATCGTAGCGCAAACCCGCCATTACTATGAGTCGGCGGTTGTAATCGAAGGTGTACTGTGCATATGCCCCCGGCACACTCTCCTTCTCTATCGAAGCCTCCAACGGTTGTTCCGGAAGATTCTCCAAACGATAGTGTTGGTCGTAGAAGTCGTAATTATAACTCAGTCCCGTGGAGAGCGCATGGTATCCGTAGGTAGATTCAAACATGAGCGATGCATAGAAGTTCTTCTGCATCACATCGTATCGTTTATAACCATAAGTAGCGTCTTGGTCGTGGAGCGAACCGGAGAGCATCAGAGCGATATTGGTATTGTTCTCCTTATTTATAATAAAGGCGTTCTTGGCAAACCCCTCCCACCTACGCGTGTCTATGTCCACGGTGTAGAGCGGCATGTAAGCACTGTGCCCCGAGATGTGCTTGCTGTCCTGTCCACTGGTGCGATCCTCCCCCACAAACTTCACACCGGCTTGAAAGATGTAATTATCACTGAGATACGCCCAGCGGTTCATACCTGAAAACTGCTTTATCTTGGGAGAATCCATAAAACCGTCACCGTTCTCGTCGTGCGACGTAAAAGTGTTCTCGCCGTGCAGGAGCAGTCCGGTGGACCATTTATCGTTCAGATGGATATTACCCGTAGCATTGGCCTCCACACGTCCCCGGTGGTCGGCATAAGCATTGAGGTCAAGTTTCTGATCGTCTTGAGGTTTCAGATATTCCACATCTATTTGTCCGGTAACAGACTCATAACCGTTCTTCACGGAACTAGCCCCCTTGGATATCTGAATGGTGTGCATCCAAGGACCGGCGATGTAGTTGAGTCCGTAGGGGGCAGCAGCACCGCGCAGATTAGGGATGTTCTCGGTGAGCATCTGTACATAAGTGCCGGAGAGTCCCAAGAGTTTTATCTGACGAGACCCGGTGGCAGCATCACTGTAACTCACCTCCACGGAGGGGTTGTTGGTGAAACTTTCGCCCAAGTTGCAGCACGCAGCACGTTTCAACTCGGAGGAATTGAGCAACTCGCTGTTTTGTGCCGTAGAGCGCAGTTTGAGCGAACTCTTACGTTTGACACGCACCTCCACACCCTGCAAGCGATGTTCCAGAGCAACACTGTCCTCAAGAACCTCCGTAGGAGATGCGAACGAAGTCCCCGTTGCCATGAGCAATGAGAAAAGCATCAACCATTTATCTTCTTTCATACACTTAATTTCCAAATTTACATTTCACCCACATTCCACGGCACACCTCCCTACACTGTGGATGATAACTCGTTCGGAGGGCGAAAACATCCACGAAACATTCTTTTCCATTCGGTATGTTCCACGAACCGGGTTTTTGAGGACGTTCCACGAAACGTCCCTACACTGTGTATGTTAACCCATCCGAATGGCGAAAACATCCACGAGCGGAACATCCACGAGCGAGTATACACCCAGTAGGGACGTGCGCCGTGGAACGTCCTCAAAAAACCGGTTCGTGGTACATCCCGCATGGCGAAAACATCCACGAAACATTCTTTTCCATTCGGCATGTTCCACGAGCCGGATTTTTGAGGACGTTCCACGAAACGTCCCTACACTGTGGATGATTACCCGTTCGGAGGGGGAAAACACCCACGAGAAAAATTTATTCCACATACAACACCAATCCCTTGAGGTATTCCCCCTCCGGATGATATATATTAATAGGGTGATCAGCAGGTTGATGCAACTGGTGCAAGATACGAACACTACGTCCGCTCAGCGCAGCCGCCGTAAACACGGCACGACGAAAATCATCCTTCGTCACCACCTGCGAACAACTAAACGTAAAGAGAATACCACCCGGCTGAATCTTCTCGAAAGCCTTAGCATTGAGCTTGGTATACCCCTTAAGAGCATGACGCAACGCATCCTTATGCTTAGCAAATGCCGGAGGATCCAGCACGATAAGATCATACTGATCCCCCATCTCATCAAGATACTTAAACGCATCCTCCGCAAAACTCTTGTGTCGGTCATCTCCCGGGAAATTAGCAGCTATATTACGATCCGTCAAGTCGATAGCCTTTGCAGAACTATCCACAGAGTGAACCAACTCCGCTTGTCCACGCATGGCATACACCGAAAAACCTCCCGTATAACAGAACATATTCAGCACCTTACGTCCGGCAGCATAATGCTCCAGCAGACTACGATTCTCCCGCTGATCAATAAAGAACCCCGTCTTCTGTCCCTTCAGCCAGTCGATATGGAAGACCAATCCATTCTCCACCGCACGATTCTCAGTGCTACCTCCACGCAAGAAACCGTTCTCCTGTCCCAAGTCAGCCTTGTAAGGGAGCGTCGTCTCACTCTTGTAATAGACATTCTGCACCTCATCGCCCAGCGTCTGAAGGATAGCCTCGGCTATCTCGTTGCGATACACATGCATACCCACACTATGCGCCTGCATCACAGCCGTCTTACCATACACATCCACCACCAATCCCGGCAGGTTATCCCCCTCTCCGTGTATCAGTCGATAGGTGTTATTGTCCTCGCGACCCGTCAGACGCAAGCGCTTGCGCACATCGTAAGCCACGGCGATGCGATGCTTCCAAAATGCCAAGTCGATAGGCTCCTGACGAAAGGTAAGTACACGCACAGCGATGGAACCTATTTGGAAATGTCCCAAAGCGATAAAGTCACCTTCAGAGGTAATTACCTCCACCACTTCGCCCTCCTCTATGCCCTCGTCCATAGCATGGATGGCACCGGAGAATATCCAGGGATGGAAGCGGCGAAGGCTCTCCTCCTTACCCCTCTTGAGTTGTATCTTTTTATACATTTTGTTGTTCATTGTTACTGTTTTCACTAGCCAAAAGCTCCTCCTCGGTGAGTACGGGCAAGAGGAGTTGATAGTATCCGGGTTCCAACATGCGTTGGAGTTCCTCGTAGATGCGTATGCAACTCCAGGCATCGGTAGCGGCATAAAGCTTCTGTTTAGCGGTGAGGACATCGGCTTCCCAGTTGGTGAGTCGCTGTGTTTTAGCTATTTTCTTCTCGAACAAGTTGGCATAGAGTTTCTGCAAACTCTTGTCCTCAATACCGAATCTAGGAGCATAGTCCTGTAAATCTACGAAACTTCCGCGACGGAATCCGCCGAGTTTACGGAGCATAAAGAAATCGTCCTTGAGAGATAGTCCCACCTTGAGCACGTTTTCATCCTCGAGTAGTCGTCGCATGGCGTTCCCCACTCCGCCCATCATATTGAGTCGGAAGAGGAAACAGGTGTCGTGTGTAGAGACCTGCACGAGGGACACCTTATACATAACCCCCTTACGGAAGGAAGGGCGAGTCTCTGTATCGAATCCCAAGATGGGTTGTGCAAGCAGATAATCTACTGCACGTTCAGCCTCCCCTTCGGTTTGAATGGTTATGATACGTCCGTCAAAAGCTTCTATCTCCAGCGCCGGAATACGCTCTTTGTCATACTTGGCATAAATCGTCTTCATTCTCTGTTTCTTCTATCGTCTGATTGTATTTTACGTCGTGAATGGCTCGCAGGGTGTTCACCAGGGTTTGTCCCCAGGAAAGTCGAAAGTCGTAGGCCACTTCGGAGAGGGCGCCATACATGGTGTCTTCCACCCCCATCTTGTAGATGCCCACGAAGTTGCGCACAGACTGGTAGATGTCGGCGAGGTCTTCCGAGATGTTCTTTCGGATGGGTTCGGCACTGTATTTCATATCTTCCACGAAGACATCCAGATAGTCATCTTGCTCTCCCATAATTTGTGCCACGGTGTTGCGTACTGCGTCATAATCGGCTTCTGTCACGAGTTGCTCGCTGAGGTAGGTATCGTCCTCTTCGAGGTCGGGAAGCATGCTTGCTTTGAGGTAGAGCAGCGGCAACAATTTCTGCATGGTGTCTACCAATTGGGATCGTTTACGCCGGGCTCCTTGCTCTAAATAGACACAGTATTCAACGGCTACGGTAACAAACTCTACTACGTCGTGAGAATATACCAAACTTGAAAATCCTGTCATATATATTAATTTACGGTGCAAAAGTACGAAAAAAAACAAGAACTTACATCTATATGATAGATATTTTTGATTTATTTTGCAAGTGACCCAGGATTTTTGGACGGAGGGTTGTATGATTGGAGCAGAGAATATTCACGTTTCGG
>CAYSOK010000126.1:0-4894 GCA_964432645.1 uncultured Bacteroidaceae bacterium
CAAAAAACCGGCACGTGAGACACCCCGCATGGCGAATCCATCCACGAATCATAAAACCATGCGGCATGTACCACGAACCGGCTTTTTTGAGGACGTTCCACGAAACGTCCCTACACTGTGTATACCCGCTCGTCGTTGTTTACACGAATCCGAAACTTGAGTTAGAAATTAAATGCGATGAAGAAACGTGTGGCAGCAAACTTGTACTTCGTCTTCTCGCCGGAGCCGGAGAGGTCCAACATGGACTTAAACTTGCCATTTCCCCAACTGCCATCCATGCCTAGAGAAATTCTCTTGTAACTCAACATTCCTCCGAAATCAAACATGTTGGCAAAGGCTGCCTTTACCTCCGTTTCATCGTCATCACTCAAGAAAATGATGGCCGCACTCGGCTTGTAATGACCGTAAAGTTTTACCTTCAGATGACGTACTCCACTCTGAAGATTGGCAAACGGAGCTACGGTTACGGCAAGACCCACGCCGAGTGAGTAGTTCAGATTCCAAAGTCCTATGTTGCCCAGTGTGAGCTTCTCATCGTCGGTGCCGGCGAGTGTGTTCCAGTTCTCGGAATAGGAGGCACTGTTGTCCGTGTCGTATTTCGTTACGGAGAGGTCAGACCATGATGCATCAATACCTATCTTCACGATATTGGCTATGGCTCTCTTGTGGAGATAATAGGTCTTGTTGGTGCGCAGCATGAAACCTAATTTGCTGCTGTTCACCGTGCCGTTCTCGGGAGAGAAATCCTGATTTACCCAACCTATGGAGAAGTTCTTCTTGCTGTATTTCCATACATCGTTTGAGGAGGTGTCGCTCTCCTGAGCATTCATCTCTAGTGCGCTAACAAAGAGAAGAATCAGTGATAGAATCTTTTTCATAAATCCTTGATGTTATTGTTATTGATAATTGAAGTTTAGTACGAAGATGGTTCCATCTATTCTAGCTTTTATCTTCTCGATGTAACCCTTCTGGTCGAATGCATAGGCGTATTCCGAGGCATCGCCTTCGTTGTCCTTGTAGGACCCTATGTAGTGTGTCGGTGCATTGCCCAAGAGTCCGAGCATGAAGAGCGGATTGTCCAAGGTGAGCGGATTCCACTGGTTGCGCAGGTTCACGGTGGACAAAGATTTGAAGTTGATGGTGAAATACTCGTTGTCATAGTAGCTCTCCAAGTCGCCGTTGTTCCAGGTGAGATCTATGTACGGCTCATCGGTGGTGGAGATGCGAATGAGTTGTCCCTCGTCGTTGTAGTAATAGTTCTCGGAGAAACTCTCGTAAACGTTTCCGTTGTCGGAGTAGGTGCAATCTACGGCATCCATGCTGACGAGAAATCCGGAACTGTTCTTGACGATGTTGGTATAGGTGGTTGTGCTGACGGCGCGGTTGTCCTCATACTCCTCCATGACAATTTTCATGGGGTCGTAAGATAGGGTATAGCGAGCGTCCACGGAACCCTCTTCGTAGACGGTGAGACCGGTGGGTCTTCCCGCATCGTCGTAGGTGAATTTCATAAAGGAGATTCCGTTCGCGGTGATACTCGCAATTTTGCGTCCGGAAGTGCTGTTGATACTACCTTCTTCGTCGAGAGTGCATTGTGTCATGAACAGAGATGCCGTAGCGAGACAGATGCATTTAAAAAGGTTACTAATTTTCATACGCTAAGTTTGTTATTTTTTTGTTTTGATTTGTATTTCGCCCTAAAAATCACAGCAACTCAGGCAATTGGAACAGTTTGGTGCCGTTGCTGCCCTTTATCAAGATGAGATGGTCCCGGAGCGGATTCTTGACAATAGTCTCCTTCACCTCCTCCACATCCGTGAATGTGCGAAACGATTCCGGAGCAACCGCCTTAAACGATTCACCCACCAGCCACACCTGTTCACAATCGGACTTCAGCAGGAACTCCACCACCTTGCGATGCTCCTCCGTACTGTAATCACCCAATTCACGCATCTCACCCAAAATTACCATCTTGTGCGGAGCCTTTATCTCCCGGAAGTTCTGGAGCGCCGCCATCATGCTCGTGGGGTTCGCATTGTATGCGTCCACAATCAACTGATTCCTCTCCGTCTTCGTAAACTGAGAACGGTTGTTCTTAGGCACATACTCCGACAAGGCAGTATCTATCTGCTCCGGAGCCACACCAAAGTATAAACCCACCGTCACAGCCGACAAAAGATTGTCTATGTTGTACGCCCCCACCAAGTGCGTCTGCACCGTGTGCCATGCACCCTCCGGGGCGTGCCAACGGAACGACAAGAACGGGATGTTGGAAACCACCTCACCCTCTACCGCCAACTTCGCCGCCAGCGTGGGCGCACCGTAGAGCACCTGCTTCAAATGGTGCGCTATGGGCTTCAAGTAAGGACTATCGTTGGACAGGAAAACCGTAGCACCCTTCTTGGTGCGCAGGTAATCGTACAGCTCCCCCTTGGTGTTAATCACCCCCTCGAAAGAACCGAACCCCGCCAAGTGCGCCTTGCCCACATTGGTGATAAGACCATAGTCCGGATCCACAATCTCCGCCAGAGTCTTAATCTCGCCCGGATGGTTGGCACCCGTCTCAATCACCGCAATCTCATGTTCACGCGTCATTTGGAGAAGCGTCTTCGGTACACCGATATGGTTGTTGAAATTGCCCTGTGTGTAGTGCACACGGAACTTCTGTTTCAGCACCGCCGCCAGCAACTCCTTGGTCGTCGTCTTGCCATTCGTGCCCGTCACCTCAATAATCGGCGTCTTCAGCTGCTCCCGGTGATAGTGCGCCAATGCCTGCAGCGTGGTCAGCACATCCTCCACCACCAAGTAGCGCGCATCCCCCGGCACCGCATACTTCATCTCGTCAATCACCGCAAAGGCACACCCCTTGTTCAGCGCCGCCGTAGCATAAGCATTGCCATTGAAAGAATCCCCCTTGAGCGCAAAAAAGATAGAGTCCGCCGGACAATCGCGACTGTCGGTCGTCACCACCGGATGTTCCAAAAAGAGCGCATATAATTTTTCTATTTCCATTTGCCTTCTCTTATTTAAAATTGTAAACAAGGGACAAAAGTACAATAAAATATGAGACGAAGGATGCTTTGACCCTTAAAAAATGTGTTGCAAACGGCAGCAGGAAGCACTTTTTGGAGATTTGTTGCAAAATGTGTCCCCCTTTGTGTCGTCTTGTGCAAAAAAATAGTATCTTTGCAGCCGAAAGTTTAAATAAGAATAGTAAGATGATAGAACCCATATCCTATAGCCTTAATGTAGGCGGACATCTGCTCTCCCTTGACACCCCTCAAGTGATGGGCATCCTCAACGTCACGCCCGATTCTTTCTATGCAGAAAGTCGTACCTCGGGAGAACAAAATATATTGAACAGAGTAAAACAAATCCTACAAGAAGGCGGTTCCATGGTAGACATAGGCGCCTACTCCTCACGCCCCGGAGCCGATGAAGTGACCACCGAAGAGGAGATGCGTCGCCTGCGCGAAGCCCTCGTGGTGATTCGTCGCGAATACCCCGATGTGGTCCTCTCCGTAGACACCTTCCGCGCCGATGTAGCCAAGATGTGCGTGGAGGAATACGGCGTACAGATTGTCAACGACATCTCCGGCGGAATGCTCGACCCTCGTATGTTTGAAACCGTTGCCCGCCTGGGCGTACCTTATATATTGATGCACATGCGCGGCAACCCCAAGACCATGCAGCAGATGACCGAATACAAGGACTTCGTAAAAGACGTCTTCATCTATTTCGCCGAGAAACTCCAGCAACTCCGCGACCTGGGACAAAAAGACATCATCCTGGACCCCGGCTTCGGCTTCGGCAAAACCCTGGAGCAGAACTACGAACTCATGCAACACCTGAGAGAGTTCAAGATGTTCGACCTCCCCGTACTCGTAGGCATCTCCCGCAAGTCCATGATATATAAACTCTTCGGCACCACGCCACAAGAGTCCCTCAACGGCACCACCATCCTCAACACCTACTCCCTGACCCAAGGCGCTCACATCCTGAGAGTACACGATGTGAAACAAGCCGTAGAGGCAGTGCAGATTGTTGATAAAATTCGCAACCCCTACGACAAATGAATCTCGTCCTCAATTTCGGAATCATAGATGCCATAGACATCCTTCTGGTGGCGATACTGCTCTATTACGGCTACAAAGTGATGAAGCGGTCTCGCTCCCTCAATGTGTTCTTCGGCATCCTGATTTTCGTGATTGTATGGCTCTTCGTCTCCCAAATCATAGAGATGAAGTTGCTGGGCAGCATACTGGATAAGTTGGTGAGTGTGGGCGTGTTGGCCCTCATAGTCCTCTTTCAGGAAGAGATACGACGATTCCTGCTGACGCTCGGTTCGCAGAACCACATAGCCCGCTTCCTACACGTGCTCCTGGGCAAGAAGAAGCGTGTCACCGAGCGCACCGAAATCCTTCCCCTCGTCATGGCCTGCATGAGCATGAGCAAGCAGAAACAAGGCGCCCTCATTGTCATAGAAGGCGAAATAGCCCTCAACGAAGTGATGAGCACCGGCGAGAACATAGATGCCAACATCAACCAACGGCTCATAGAAAACATCTTCTTCAAGAACAGCCCCCTGCACGACGGCGCCATGGTCATCAGCAACAAACGCATCCACTCCGCCGGCTGCATCCTCCCCGTGTCCCACAACATGGACATCCCCAAAGAACTCGGACTGCGCCACCGCGCCGCCATGGGAATCTCCCAAGAAACCGATGCCCTTGCCATCATCGTCTCCGAAGAGACCGGAGGCATCTCCATAGCCAAGGGCGGAACCCTCCGGCTGCGCCTCAGTGCCGAGGAGTTGGAACGCATTCTAACCGAAGAGACCGCCTAAAACGTACAACAATCTTTCTTTTTGCCAAAATAATTGGCAAAAGGAGTG
>CAYSOK010000127.1:0-4892 GCA_964432645.1 uncultured Bacteroidaceae bacterium
TTCGGACTGGAAGAAACAACCGGATTACGACTGAAAGCATCCGCTTTCTAAACATATATAATTAAGGAGAAACAAATGGAACTGTTTAATGTATACCCACTCTTCGACATCAATATCGTGAAGGGAAAAGGATGTCATGTGTGGGACGATAAAGGTCAGGAATACCTGGACCTCTACGGAGGACATGCAGTAATAAGCATAGGTCACTGTCATCCGCACTATGTGGAGAAGATGACAGAACAATTGAACACTCTTGGATTCTATAGCAACTCCGTGATAAACAAGTTGCAACAAGAGGTGGCACACCGACTGGGACACATCAGCGGATACGAAGACTATCAGCTGTTCCTGGTGAACTCCGGTGCCGAGGCAAACGAGAATGCACTGAAGTTGGCTAGCTTCTACAACGGCAGAACCCGTGTGCTGAGTGCCGAAAAGGCATTCCACGGAAGAACTTCTCTGGCGGTGGAGGTCACCAACAACCCCAAAATCATTGCCCCCATCAACGCCAACAACCACGTAACCTACTTGCCCCTCAACGACACAGAGGCTTGGGTACGCGAGATTGAGAAGGGCGATGTCTGCGCCGTCATCGTGGAGTGCGTACAGGGCGTAGGCGGTATCCGTCCGGTAAACGAACCCTTCATGCAGGCACTCCGCAAGGCGTGCGATGAGCACAACACCATCCTCATCTGCGACGAGATACAGTGCGGATACGGCCGCTGCGGTAAGTTCTTCGCCCACCAATACTTTGGCGTAAAACCGGATATCATCACCGTAGCCAAAGGTATCGGCAACGGATTCCCGATGAGCGGTGTACTCATCTCCCCCAAGTTTGAACCCGTATTCGGTCAGTTGGGTACCACCTTCGGCGGCAACCACCTGGCATGTACGGCAGCCCTCGCCGTAATGGACGTGCTGGAGCAGGAAAACCTGGTACAGAACGCCTACGAAGTGGGCGGCTACCTCATGGAGGAACTCAAAAAGATTCCGCAAATCAAGGAGGTTCGCGGTCTGGGACTGATGATTGGTATTGAGATGGAAGAACCCATCAAAGAATTGCGCAGCCGTCTCATCTACGAGAAGCACATCTTCACCGGCGTGGGCGGAACCAACATCATCCGTCTGCTCCCGCCCCTGTGCTTGAGTCGCGAAGAGGCCGACCAATTCCTGGCAGCCTTCAAAGAGGTATTATAATTAAAAGGTAACATCATGAAAGTAGCAATCATAGGCGCCGGCAACATAGGCACCGCCCTGGCAAAAGGATTTGCCAAGGGCACACTGGTCAAAGAGGAAGATATCGCAGTGAGCAACCGCAGTTTAGCGAAGCTCGAAGCACTGAAAGAGACATGTCCTGCCATCCGCATCTCGCAAGACAACAAGGCGGTGGTGGCAGATGCAGACATCGTATTCTTCTGCGTGAAACCGTGGAAGGTGGAATCCGTGATTCAAGAGGTGAAGCACAAGCTGGACTACTCCCGCCAGATGATTGTATCACTAGCAGCCGGAGTAGGTACCGCCGCACTCACCGGATATCTCGACAAACGAGACGGTGTGTTGCCTCCGGTGTTCTACCTGATTCCCAACACCGCCATCTCCGTACAGAGCAGCATGACCTTCTTCTGTTCCTCCCATGCAACCGAGGAACAGGAGGCACTCATCCGGCAACTCTTCTCCGAGTTGGGTCAAGCCATGCAGGTGGAGGAGCGTCTCATGGGTCCCGGAACGGTGCTGGCATCTTGCGGCATCGCCTACGCCATGCGCTACATACGTGCAACGGTGGAGGGCGGTATCGAACTGGGTTTCTACCCCAAGGATGCACAAAACATAGTGCTGCACACCTTGAAGGGAGCCGTAGACTTGCTGATTGCTACCGGTAATCACCCCGAAGAGGAGATAGACAAGGTTACCACCCCGGGCGGCGTCACCATAAAGGGGCTCAACGAGATGGAACGGGCCGGATTTACGAGCAGTGTCATCCTGGGTCTCCGCGCCGGAATGACCAAGGAGTGATGCTATAATATATAAGGTATTTAGAATGTTAGAAAGATTTCTCAAGCAAACAAAATTCGTTTCGCAAGAAGACTTTATAAAGAATCTGGAATTTATCATTCCGGAGGATTACAACTTTAGTTACGATGTAATGGACGCGTGGGCAGAGGAGGCGCCCAACAAGGAGGCGCTGCTCTGGACCAACGATAAGGGGGAATGTAGACGTTATACATTTGCCGACATAAAATTTGAGACCGACCGTGTGGCTTCCTATTTCCAGACACTGGGATTGGGCAAGGGCGACATGGTGATGCTCATCTTGAAGCGACGCGTGGAGTTCTGGTTCGCCATCTTGGCACTGCACAAGATAGAGGCCGTAGCCATCCCCGCCACCCACCTGCTCACCAAGGGCGATGTGGAGTATCGTTGCAACCAGGCGAGCATTAAGGCGATTGTGTGTGCGGGCGATGATATCATCTTGAAGCATGTGGGCGATGCTATGCCTGCATCGCCTACGGTGGAGCATCTCATCAGCGTGGGTCCACACGTGCCGGAGGGTTGGGAGGATTATCAGAAGGGTATCCTCGAGGCTCCGCAGTTTGTTCGTCCTGCCGACCACGGCAAGGCTACCGACTACTGCATCATGTACTTCTCCAGCGGTACTACGGGTGAACCGAAGATGGTGATTCACGATTTCACCTACACACTGGCTCACCTCACCACGGCGGCGTATTGGCACAATCTGACTCCCGACTCGCTGCACCTGACCATCGCCGATACGGGATGGGGCAAGGCGGTTTGGGGAAAACTGTACGGTCAGTGGATTGTGGGGGCTACGGTCTTCGTGTACGACCACGAGAAGTTCACGCCTGCCGATATCTTGCAGAAGATTCAGGACTACCACATCACCTCTCTGTGTGCACCGCCCACCATCTTCCGCTTCATGATTCGCGAGGATATGTCTAAGTATGATTTGAGTCACCTGAAGTATTGTACCACGGCGGGTGAGGCGCTGAATGCTTCCGTATATCAGCGTTTCCTGGAGCAGACGGGTATCCGATTGATGGAGGGATTCGGTCAGACGGAGACGACGCTGACGCTGGGTACTTTCCCTTGGATGGAGCCGAAACCGGGCAGTATGGGGGTTCCGAACCCGCAGTACGATATCGACTTGTTGGATGCTGAGGGCAACTCGGTAAAGGCGGGCGAGCATGGTGAGATTGTGATTCGCACGGACAAGAGCAAACCTTACGGTCTCTTCGATTGCTACTACCGCAATGAGGCGTTGACTCAACAGGTGTGGCACGATGGTGTCTACCACACCGGCGATGTGGCTTACAAGGATGAGGATGGTTACTATTGGTTCGTGGGTCGTACGGACGACGTGATCAAGAGTAGCGGTTACCGCATCGGTCCGTTCGAGGTGGAGAGTGCGCTCATGACGCACCCGGCTGTGGTGGAGTGTGCCATCACGGGTGTTCCGGACGAGATTCGCGGACAGATTGTGAAGGCTACGGTGGTGACGGCTCCCGAGTGGCGAGATCGCGAGGGCGAGGAGTTGGTGAAGGAGTTGCAGAACCATGTGAAGCAGATTACGGCTCCTTACAAGTATCCGCGTGTCATCGAGTTTGTTCACGAACTGCCTAAGACCATCAGCGGAAAGATTCGTCGTGTGGAGATACGTGAACAGGATAGTAAGAATGCATAATTAAGGACAAAAGATATGAACGTTTTTCAACATGTTAGCGACCTGGGCGACCTGAACGCGGCGCTCAAGGAGGCGTTTGAGATTAAGAAGGACCGTTACCAATTCCAAGAGTTGGGTAAGAACAAAACGGCGTTGCTGATTTTCTTCAACAACAGTTTGCGTACCCGTTTGAGTACTCAGAAGGCTGCCATGAACTTGGGCATGAATGTGATTGTGCTCGATGTGAACCAGGGGGCGTGGAAGTTGGAGACGGAGCGTGGTGTCATCATGGATGGTGACAAGAGTGAACATTTGCTGGAGGCGATTCCGGTGATGGGTAGCTATTGTGATATAATAGGTGTACGTTCGTTTGCGCGTTTCGAGAATCGTGCCGACGACTACGAGGAGAAGATTCTGAATCAGTTCATCAAGTACAGCGGTAGACCGGTGTTCTTCATGGAGTCGGCTACGGTTCACCCGTTGCAGAGTTTTGCGGATCTTATCACTATTGAGGAGTACAAGCGCAACAAGCGTCCGAAGGTGGTTCTCTCTTGGGCTCCGCATCCCAAGGCTTTGCCGCAGGCGGTTCCCAACAGTTTTGCGGAGTGGATGAACGCTGCGGATGTGGACTTTGTGGTGACGCACCCGGAGGGTTATGAACTGGATCCGCAGTTTGTGGGCGATGCTCGTGTGGAGTACGACCAGATGAAGGCGTTCGAAGGGGCGGACTTCATCTATGCCAAGAACTGGAGTTGTCCGGGTGTCACTCGTCCCGAGGATTATGGAAAGGTTCTGAACAAGGATATGAGTTGGTGTGTTAGTTCTCGTCAGATGGCGGTGACGAACAATGCCTTCTTCATGCATTGTCTGCCGGTGCGTCGCAATATGATTGTTACCGATGAGGTGATTGAGGCACCTACCAGTCTGGTGATTCCGGAGGCTGCCAACCGCGAGATTTCGGCTACGGTCGTTCTTAAGCGGATGTTGGAAAGTTTGTAAGAGAAGTATGCCATAACTCAAAGACATGGTGGATGGATGCTGTTTTGCGTCTCTCTGCCATGTCTTTTTCTATAAAATTACATCTTAAATAGCACTTTTTTACAAATTTGTTTGGTGTTGTTAGAATTATTTTGTTATTTCGCAACCGGATTTAATAAACGATATTGAAAAACCTAACTTTAAATGGTATGAAAAAAATCTACTATCTATCAGC
>CAYSOK010000128.1:0-4840 GCA_964432645.1 uncultured Bacteroidaceae bacterium
AGAAAATCAAGTTTTATCGGTCAAAATGCTTATTTTTATATCTTTTACACATTCAGGAATGCTTTCTCCTCGCCAATCTTCTCGAAATCCTTTTTCTTTAGTTCGAAGCTATTGGTCAGATAACGATCTCTCACCACCTGGTTGTTTGCCAGTTCATCGGGGGTACCGTGAAACAATATTTTACCCTCGAACAGCAGGTAGGCTCGATTGGTGATACAGAGCGTTTCCTCCACATTGTGGTCGGTTATCAGAATACCTATATTGCGGTCTTTCAGTCGCCAAACGATGTACTGAATGTCTTCCACCGCCACAGGGTCGACACCGGCAAAGGGTTCGTCGAGCATGATAAACTTAGGGTCGATGGCCAGACAGCGGGCTATTTCCGTACGGCGTCTCTCACCTCCCGACAAGCGGTCACCCAGGTTCTTACGCACCTTCTGCAAACGGAATTCGGAAATCAGGGACTCCAACTTCTCGCGCTGATACTCCTTGGGCTTCCCCGTCATCTCCAGTACCGAAGCGATGTTGTCCTCCACCGTCATCTTGCGAAACACCGAAGCCTCCTGCGCCAAGTAACCAATACCCTTGCGAGCACGCTTATAGACCGGGAATTTCGTCAATTCCATATCGTCCAAGAAGATACGTCCTTCGTTGGGAATCACCAGACCGGTTGTCATATAGAAAGAGGTAGTCTTGCCGGCACCGTTCGGCCCCAGCAAACCAACGATTTCACCCTGTTTCACCTCGAAGGAAACTCCGTTTACCACCGTTCTCTTACCATATTTTTTCACCAGTCCCTCCGCTCTCAGGACCATTTGAGTAGACTTTTCCTCTTCCATTGTTTCATTATTTGTCGCAAAAGTACAAAAAATAGTGCATACAAATGGTATTTACAAGGATAAAAGCTGTAACTTTGCAGCAAAAATAGGAAATAGTCATGGTAAACCCCGTTCAATTACTCCATTCTTTTGGAGAATACCTCATTCTTATGGGACGCACTTTTTCGCGTCCGGAGCGCATGAGAATGTTTTTCAAGCAATACATCAAGGAGATGTCTCAGTTGGGTGTAGACTCCATCGGAATCGTGCTCCTTATCTCGTTCTTTATCGGAGCGGTTATCTGCATCCAGATAAAGTTGAACATTCAGGCACCGTGGATGCCGCGTTTCACCACGGGATACACCACGCGTGAAATTCTGCTTCTGGAGTTCTCCTCTTCCATCATGTGTCTTATCCTTTCGGGAAAGGTGGGTTCCAACATCGCTTCGGAGATAGGTACCATGCGGGTGACGCAGCAGATTGATGCGTTGGAGATTATGGGTGTCAACCCGGCGAGTTTCCTCATCCTCCCCAAGATTATGGGACTGGTAACCATGATGCCTTTCTTGTGTGCCTTCAGCATCGTTGCGGGTATCGGGGGTGCTTACGCTACGGCCTTTATCGGTCACATCATCACGGCCGATGACCTGACGTACGGTCTCCAGCACGCGTTCAACGAGTGGTACGTATGGATGACCATCATCAAATCGCTGTTCTTTGCTTTCATCATCTCCAGCGTCTCTTCCTACTACGGATACACGGTGGAGGGAGGTTCCTTCGATGTGGGTAAGTCCAGCACCAATGCTGTGGTTACCGGTAGCATTCTTATTTTGTTTTCCGACATGTTTCTCACCAAATTACTTTCGTAAATGATTGAACTTAAGCAACTATATAAGTCTTTCGAAGACAAGGAGGTACTCAAGGGCATCTCTACGGTGTTTCAAGACGGCAAGACCAATCTGATTATCGGTCAGAGCGGTTCCGGTAAGACGGTTCTCATGAAGTGCATCGTGGGACTTTTCGAGCCCACCTCGGGACAGGTGCTCTACGACGGACGCGACTTCTGCGCCATGAACAAGCGGGAGAAGACACTGCTCCGACGGGAGATGGGCATGATCTTCCAGAGTGCCGCGCTCTTCGACTCCATGTCCGTACTGGACAATGTGCTCTTCCCCCTGGACATGTTCTCCACCGATAGTTATAAGGAACGCGTGCGACGTGCACACTTCTGCCTCGAACACGTCAACCTCTTCGACGCCGACAACAAGTACCCGGGCGAGATAAGCGGTGGTATGCAGAAGCGTGTGGCCATAGCCCGTGCCATAGCTCTGAACCCCAAGTATCTGTTCTGCGACGAACCCAACTCCGGTCTGGACCCCAAGACCTCCATCGTCATCGACGAACTGATACACGACATCACCCAAGAGTTCAACATGACCACCATCATCAACACCCACGACATGAACTCCGTAATGGGCATCGGCGAGAACATCGTCTTCATATACAAAGGCAACAAAGAGTGGCAAGGACATAAAGACGAAATCATGAACGCCACCAACGAACGACTCAACAACTTCATCTTCGCCTCCGACCTCTTTAAGAAAGTCAAGGAAGCCGAAGAATCGAAGTAACCCCCATACAGACAGAAAAGACTAGCGCAAGCGCCAGTCTTTTCCGTCATAAATCATAGGAATCAATATTTCTTCTTTGCCCCCGTCTTTATAGTGAACCTCCATAAAGACATCGGCATAACTGCCATAGATGGTATCGTGCAACACCTTGATGCTCTCCCATCCCCCTTTGGAATGTTCCTCGTTCACCATGTGTTGACTGTACAAATCAATCAGTTCACTTCTGTACTCTTCCGGATACTGTTTTATATTAAACAACCCGTCTACATACTTATCGTACTCCCCACGCACCAGATACTCGGTGTATTCCGTGGCAGCCTTGCGCAACACCTCCGATTCACTCGGAGCCGGTTCACAACCCACCCACGCACATAGGAGCAGAAAACACGCAACGGCCGTAAAGCAGACTCTCTTCATCTTTACTTCTGACGAATATAGATGTTGACCGGTGTTCCCGTAAGGTCCCAACGCTCGCGAATCTTGTTCTCCAGGAACCGGCGGTATGGCTCGCGCACATACTGGGGCAGGTTGGCATAGAACACAAACGAAGGTATCTGCGTACCCGGCAACTGCATACAGTACTTTATCTTTATATACTTACCCTTAATGGAGGGGGGTGGATAGGCCTCAATCAACGGGAGCATCTCCTCGTTCAACTTCGAAGTTGAAATCCTGCGCGTACGGTTATCGTACACCTCCTTAGCCAACTCCAACACCTTGAATATACGTTGTTTGGTAAGTGCCGAAGCAAACACAATGGGGAAGTCCACAAACGGAGCCATTCTGCTACGAATAGCCTCCTCGAACGTCTTCATCACCTTGGTATCCTTATTCTCCACCAAGTCCCATTTGTTCACCACAACCACCATACCCTTATGGTTCTTCTGTATCAACTGGAAGATGTTCATATCCTGCGCCTCAATACCACGTGTAGCATCAATCATGAGTACACACACATCGGCATTCTCAATGGAACGAATGGAGCGAAGCACAGAGTAATACTCCAAGTCCTCCACCACCTTGTTCTTCTTGCGTATACCCGCCGTGTCCACCAAGTAGAAGTCCAGTCCGAACTTATTGTAACGCGTATAGATAGAATCGCGCGTAGTACCCGCAATATCGGTCACAATATTACGTTCCTCGCCAATGAAAGCATTGACGATACTAGACTTACCCGCATTCGGGCGTCCCACCACAGCGAAGCGAGGAATCTCCTCCTCTATCTCCTCCTCCACCTTTTTGGAGAAGCGAGCCACCACCTCGTCCAGCAAGTCACCCGTACCGCTACCCGTCATAGCCGAGATGCAGAACGGATCGCCCAGACCCAGTTTATAGAACTCCGAAGCATAATATATCAACTCATTGCTATCCGCCTTGTTGGTTACCAAAATAACCGGTGTCTTGGTACGACGCAAAATAGACGCAACCCCCTCATCCAAGTCGGTCACACCATTCTTCACATCCACCACAAACAGGATAACATCCGCCTCCTCCGTAGCCAGCAACACCTGCTTACGAATCTCCTCCTCAAAGACATCGTCAGAATTCACTACCCATCCGCCGGTATCTACCACGGAAAATTCACTACCACACCATTCGCACTTGCCGTACTGACGGTCACGCGTGGTGCCCGCCTCTTCGCTTACGATGGCATGTCCCGTTTTCGTCAAACGGTTAAAAAGGGTCGACTTACCCACATTGGGACGCCCTACGATAGCTACCAAATTTCCCATATCCTTTAATCCAAATTATACCCAAAGTTTTTCAGTTCCTTGTCCGAGTTTCTCCAGTCCTTATCCACCTTCACATATGTTTCCAGATAGATACTCTTTTGGAAGAAACGCTCCAAGGATTTGCGTGCCTCTGCCGCAACCTTCTTGAGAGCCACCCCGCGATGACCTATTATAATACCCTTTTGGGATTCTCTCTCCACATAGATGATAGCTCGTATGTGAATAGTCTTAGGCGACTCCTTAAATTCTTCCACCAACACCTCTACCGAGTAAGGTATCTCCTTATCGTAGTAGAGCAATATCTTCTCACGTATTATCTCCGTCACGAAGAAGCGGGCAGGTTTGTCGGTCCACTGGTCCTTATCGAAGTAAGGAGGCGAATCGGGCAAAAGCTCCTTAATACGCTTCAACACCGTTTCAATGTTGAAGTTGCACTGCGCCGAAATAGGAATTATCTCCGCATTGGGCAACTGTGCATGCCATGCCTCCACACGTGCTCCCAGTTCCTCCTGGTTACTCAAGTCAATCTTGTTAATAAGAACCAGCACCGGCGTCTGCATCTTAGCCACCTTATTCAAGAAATCCGCATTCTTATCCGGTGTCTCCACCATATCCGTAACGTAGAGTAGCACATCAGCATCCTGCAACGCCTGTTCCG
>CAYSOK010000129.1:0-4793 GCA_964432645.1 uncultured Bacteroidaceae bacterium
ACAAACACTTTTCGTGCTTTTTTTAGTCTTTCAAAGATGTTTTTTCTTTTTTTACTTGTTCATTCCAATTTAATGGAGTATATTTGCAACGAATTAAAATTTGATTATATGACAAAGACCCTTTTTAAGCACCATCACCACCATCATCCTGACGAATAACTCGGTAGGCCGATTGAGTGTGTGTATACTTGAGGGGGACACACAAAAACGATATAAGGAGCTTGCCGAGATAAGGTGAGCTCCTTTTTTGTATTCCCCTTTAAAGGTGTGTATTTGGGTTTTTCCATAAGGAATAAAATAATAAAAGATAAAGCAACAATGTTACGAATTGCAGTACAATCAAAAGGTCGTCTCTATGAGGACACCATGGCTCTCTTGGCCGAAAGTGATATCAAAGTTAGTTCCGGAAAGCGTACACTGCTGGTGCAGTCGTCCAACTTCCCTATCGAAGTGCTCTTCTTGAGAGACGATGACATACCGCAGTCTGTGGCGGGCGGCGTGGCCGACTTGGGTATCGTGGGCGAGAATGAGTATGCCGAGCGTGGCGAAGAGGTAGACGTGGTACGCCGACTGGGCTTCAGCAAGTGCCGTCTGTCTCTGGCAATCCCGGCTGCGGTGGACTATCCGGGTTTGGAGTGGTTTGAGGGCAAAAAGATTGCCACCTCTTATCCGAACATTTTGAAACAGTTCATGGACAAGAACGGTATTCATGCAGACATCCACGTGATTACGGGTTCGGTGGAGATTGCTCCGGGCATTCATTTGGCAGATGCTATCTTTGATATCGTGAGCAGCGGTAGCACACTGGTTAGCAACAATTTGAAGGAGGTCGAGGTGGTAATGAAGAGCGAGGCTCTGCTCATAGCCAACAAGAATCTTCCGGAATGCAAGAAGAGTTTACTCAAGGAGTTGATGTTCCGCATGGAAGCGGTACAAACGGCTTACGACAAGAAATATGTTCTGATGAATGCTCCGCGCGAACGTGTAGAGGAGATTGTCAAGGTGCTCCCGGGTATGAAGAGTCCTACCGTCATGCCACTGGCTACCGAGGGGTGGTGTTCCATCCATACGGTATTGGAGGAGAAGAGCTTTTGGGAGATTATCGGTAAGTTGAAGGCGCTGGGAGCAGAAGGCATCTTGGTGCTGCCGATTGAAAAGATGATTCCGTAACTTATACATAATATAAGGAGATGAAAGTGATAAAATATCCGGATCGTAGCGCATGGGCGGAGCTTCTGAAACGTCCCGGTATCAGTACGGAGAAACTGACGGATACCGTGCGCACGGTTCTTTCCAAAATAAAGACGGAGGGCGATGCCGCCGTGAAGGAGTATGAGAAGATGTTCGACAAGGTGGAACTCTCCTCTCTGGCTGTGACCGAAAAGGAGATTGACGAGGCGGAACAACTCATTGACAAGGAGTTGCACGAAGCGTTAATACTGGCACACCGCAACATACACACCTTCCATGCGGCGCAACACTTCGAGGGTAAGAAGATTGAAACGGCGCCCGGGGTGACCTGTTGGCAGAAGTCTGTGCCCATCGAACGTGTGGGACTCTACATACCGGGAGGTACCGCTCCCCTCTTCTCCACCGTACTGATGTTGGCAACGCCTGCGAAGATTGCGGGTTGTAGCGAGATAGTGCTGTGTACACCGCCCAATAAGGAGGGAAAGGTGAACCCGGCCATCTTGTGTGCAGCGCGTGTGGCGGGTGTGAGCAAGATTTTCAAAATAGGTGGCGTACAGGCTATCGGTGCCATGGCTTATGGCACGGAGAGTGTGCCCAAAGTGTATAAAATTTTCGGACCGGGCAATCAGTATGTCATGGCTGCCAAGCAGGAGGTTTCTTTGCACGATGTAGCGATAGACATGCCGGCGGGACCTTCGGAAGTAGAGGTGTTGGCGGATGCGTCTGCCAATCCTGCGTTCGTGGCGGCGGATCTACTGAGTCAAGCGGAACATGGTATCGATTCTCAAGTGTTGCTCATCACCACGCACGAACCTCTCTTGGCTGAGGTGCAGCGCGAGGTGGAGGCTCAGCTATCTCAATTGCCTCGCAAAGAGATTGCGGAAAAGGCTCTGGAGAATAGTCAACTGGTATTGGTACACAGTCTGGAGGAGGCGTTGGAAATGACCAACGAATACGCCCCGGAACACCTCATCATCGCAATGGAAGGATATGCCGATGTGGCGGAGAAGGTGCGCAATGCAGGCAGTGTATTCCTTGGCAACTACAGTTGCGAGAGTGCGGGAGATTATGCTAGCGGAACCAACCACACACTGCCTACACACGGCTATGCCAAGGCGTACAATGGAGTGAATCTGGACACCTTCTGCCGCAAGATTACCTTCCAGGAACTTACCTCTAAGGGTATAGAGAGCATAGGTCCGGCGGTGGAACGGATGGCTGCGGCCGAGCAGTTGGATGCGCACAAGAATGCCATGACCGTAAGACTTACCGAGATATTAAACAAGAAGTAGAAGTAAAGCCATTTAATCGATAAGATATGAAAGCATTACAAGAATTGGTTCGACCGAATATCTGGTCGTTACAGCCCTATAGTTCCGCCCGCGATGAGTATCAGGGAGTGGAGGCAAAGGTGTTTTTGGATGCCAATGAGAGCCCATATAATTCGCCAAAGAATCGTTATCCGGACCCATTGCAGTGGGAGGTAAAGGAAGCGTTGGCGCCGGTCAAAAAGGTAAAATCGGAAAACATCTTCCTAGGCAACGGTAGCGACGAGGCAATTGACCTGGTGTTCCGTGTGTTCTGTGAGCCGAAGGTGGACAACGTGGTGGCTATCACCCCTACGTATGGCATGTATCAAGTGTGTGCGGAGATTAACAATGTGGAGTACCGTACGGTGACACTTAACGATGCTTTTCAGATAGAAGCGGAGCGGTTGTTGGCGGCTACGGACGAGCATACAAAGGTGATTTTCTTGTGTACCCCAAACAATCCGACGGGTAATCTATTGGACCCGAAAGAGGTGGATAAGATTTTGACGGAGTTCGAGGGGATTGTGGTGATTGACGAAGCTTACAGTGAGTTCTCCGGACAACCGTGTTTCCGTCAGCAACTTGCAAAATATCCCAACGCCATCGTCTTGAACACCTTTTCTAAGGCGTGGGCTTCGGCAGGTATTCGCTTGGGAATGGCGTTTGCGAGCAAGGAGATTATCGGGTTGTTCAACAAGGTGAAGTATCCTTACAATGTAAACTTTTTTACACAGTCCGAGGCTATTAGAATCCTGGATCGTCAGGCGGATGTATCCAAATGGGTAGCGCTCATCATCGGGGAGCGCGGTCGCATGATGGAGGCATTCTCTGAATTGCCTATCTGCGAAAGAGTATATCCTACGGATGCGAACTTCTTCTTGGCTCGCATGACGGATGCAAATGCCATTTATCGCTACTTGGTTAGCAAGGGGGTGATTGTACGCAATCGTAGCAAGGTGACGCTGTGTGATAACTGCTTGCGTATAACTATCGGTACAGCGCAGGAGAATGCCACATTGCTGTCGGCACTTCGTTTTTATAAACCGGAACAATGAGACGAATACTTTTTATAGATAGGGACGGTACGCTCATTAAGGAGCCTGCCGACGAACAGATTGATAGTTTTGAGAAGCTGCAATTTGTACCGGGGATGATTAAGAACCTGGGATTCATAGCACAACATCTTGACTTTGAGCTGGTGATGGTGAGCAATCAGGATGGATTGGGAACGGATGCGTTTCCGGTGGACACCTTCACGCCGGTACAGAATTTCATTCTTCAGACGCTGGAGAATGAGGGAATTCACTTCAGTGCAGTGCATGTAGACAATCATCGCCCCGAGGACAACAGTCCTATGCGTAAACCGGGTACGGGCATGCTTACCTCTTATATAGAGGCGGCACAACAGGGTACACTAGACATGGCAAACTGCTATGTGTTGGGCGACCGTGAGGGGGATGCTCAATTGGCACGCAATCTGGGGTGCAAGGCTCTGATTTTGAACAATCCAAAGTTGACTACGGTAGAGGGCAAGGGCAGTTGGACGCCTACGGCTATGAACGATGCTCAGGTGCGCTACGTGGACAGTTGGTCTACGATTGCGGAACTGCTGTTTGCGGGGGAGCGTTGTGCTGAGGTTCGTCGCACCACGCGCGAGACGGATATCTTCATACGTGTTAATCTGGAGGGCAATGGTACGGCAAAGATTCAGACGGGTTTAGGTTTCTTTGATCACATGTTGGAGCAGATTGCCAAGCATGGCAATATCGACTTGGAGATTGTGACGAAGGGCGACTTGGAGGTGGATGAGCATCATACGATAGAGGATACGGCTTTAGCGCTGGGTGAGTGTCTGCTTACGGCGTTGGGGAATAAGCGTGGAATAGAGCGTTACGGTTATTGTTTGCCTATGGATGATTGTTTGTGCAGTGTGGCGCTGGACTTTGGCGGTCGTCCATGGTTGGTATGGGATGCGGAATTTCATCGTGAGAAGATTGGCGAAATGCCAACGGAGATGTTCTTACATTTCTTTAAGAGTCTGAGTGATGCTGCAAAGATGAATCTGAACATCAAGGCTGAGGGTACCAACGAGCATCACAAGATTGAGGGTATCTTCAAGGCGTTTGCAAGGAGTCTGAAAATGGCGGTAAAGAGAGATATTTATCACTACGAATTGCCATCTAGTAAAGGAGTGCTGTAGTACAGTGCTCTATAAAAGCTCAGGTTTCGGATTTGTGTAAACAACCACGAGAGAGCCACCCACAGTGTAGGGACGTTTCGTGGAACGTCCTC
>CAYSOK010000130.1:0-4702 GCA_964432645.1 uncultured Bacteroidaceae bacterium
GTCTCCTTCCAGTCCTCATCGCACAGGTAGAAACCGGTAATCTGATTGTCTTCATAGTTACAGCTCTTCAAGATGATTTTGTGCAAATCAAAGAAGGTTGCCTCACTGCTGATTTCAATTTCGCGAGCAAAGTTCTGCACCTCCTCGCTCATAATCAAAAAACGATAAACCATATTATACTACTTTAATCGTCCATAGATTGCACCGCGACCGTTTGTCAATGGATGAATCCGCGCTTGGATGACGTAAGGAACTCCACGATGTATTCAATCTCCTTCGTCATAGGAATTTCATTCTTGATGCGCTCTATGGCATCGTTAAACTTCAATCCACTCTGGTACACCAATCGGTATGCCTGATGTATGTTCTCAATCAACTCGTTGCTGAAACCGCGTCTACGCAGTCCCACCAAGTTGAGGCCGCAGAATGCCACCGGCTCACGTGCTGCCGTAATGAACGGTGGGATGTCTTGAGCCGTACGGGTACCGCCGCCCACCATCACATAACCGCCCACGCGGCAGAATTGGTGAACCAATACGTTGGCGCTGATGATGGCATTGTCGTCCACCGTCACCTCGCCCGCCAACTTCGTACCGTTACCGATGATACAACCGTTGCCCACAGCCGTATCGTGACCCACATGTACCGTCTCCATCAGCAAGTTGCCGTTGCCCACCATGGTCCAACCCTTGGAAGCCGTACCACGGTTGATGGTCACATTCTCACGTATCTTATTATCATTTCCGATGATGGCTACCGTATCCTCGCCCTGAAACTTAAGATCTTGCGGGATAGCGCCGATGACAGCTCCCGGGAAGATGGTGTTGCGATGACCGATGCGCGCACCGTAGAGCACCGTAACACTGTTCATGAGTACGTTGTTGTCGCCAATCTCTACATTTCTGTCGATGTAGCAGAAGGGACCAATCTCACAGTTCTCACCAATTATCGCTTCCGGATGTACGAAAGCCAACGGACTGATATTACTCATACTATAATCTTGTTTGTTGGTTACTTATTTTTAATAATCTGTGCCGTAAAGGTGGCTTCGCTCACGATGGACTCACCCACAAAGATGTATCCCTTCATGGAGGAGATGCCGTGGCGTACGGGAGCCAGAAGTTCTACCTTAAATATAAGGGTGTCGCCCGGTACCACCTTCTTGCGGAACTTCACATCGTCTATCTTCATGAAGTAGCTGCTCCAGCGTTCCGGTTCCTCGAGTGTGTTCAACACCAAGAGACCGCCTGCCTGTGCCATGGCCTCAATCTGCAATACTCCCGGCATCACCGGTTCCTGCGGGAAGTGACCTTGGAAGAAGGGTTCATTGCTTGTGACATTCTTGACACCCACAATGGTGGTTGGTCCCAATTCGATGATTTTATCTACCAACTGGAACGGATAACGATGCGGCAACAACTCACGGATGCGGTTTACATCCATCACCGGTTCCTGGTTGCAGTCGTACACCGGAGCCTGCACCTCGTGCTTACGAATCTCCTTGCGCATCAGACGTGCAAACTTATTGTTGATGGTATGTCCCGGACGCGTAGCTATCACTCTACCCTTGATGGGTTTGCCAATCAGCGCCAAATCGCCAATGACATCCAGCAACTTATGACGCGTACACTCGTTGTCCCACACCAGCGGTTTGTGCTGTATGTAGCCCAACTCCGTAGCATCGCGATGCTCCGCACCCAGCATGTCCGCCAGGTTGTCCAACTGCTCCTGGCTGATCTGACGTTCGTAGATGACCACCGCGTTGTCCAAGTCGCCACCCTTAATCAACTGCGCCTGCAACAGCGGTTCGATATCGCGCACAAACACAAAGGTACGTGCTGCCGCAATCTCCTTCTCGAAATCGCCCAGGTGCTCCAGCGTAGCAAACTGACTGCTGATAAACTTAGAGTTAAACGAGCACATCGCCGTGATGCTAAACTGCTCGTCCGGCAACAGCGTGATGCATGAACCGGACTCCTCGTCCTTCAGTTCAATCTTCTTATGAATGATGTAGTAATCCTTAGGCGCATTCTGCTCCTCGATACCCACCTTGCGAATGGCCTGCACATAAGGCAAGGAACTACCGTCCAGAATCGGAAACTCCGGACCGTTCACCTGCATCAAGCAGTTGTCGATGCCCAGAGCATAGAGTGCCGCCATAGCGTGCTCCACCGTGCTGCATCGAGCATCCTTCTTTGCCAGCACCGTACCGCGCTGCGTATCTACCACATTCTCCGCCAAAGCATCGATTACCGGATGCTCCGGCAAGTCGATACGTTCAATCTTATATCCGTGATTCTCCGGAGCGGGATTAAACGTCACTGTCAAGTTAAGACCCGTGTGCAATCCCTTTCCGCAGAGGGAAAAACTTCCTTTTAATGTCGTCTGTTTCATCATGGAGACTTTTTTACTTATTTTGTTCTGCCTTCAAGGCTTCCAGTTCCTTCTTTATCGCATTCAGCTCGCGATACATCTCCGGCAGGTTTTTGAATACCGCACTACAGCGCATGAAGTTCTTGGCATCGATGGCGGGAGACCCTTGTAGGGTAAGTCCCTCCTTGCGTACACTTCCCGCGATACCGGCCTGTGCACCCGTCATGGTACGGTTGGCTATGGTCGCATGACCGGTGATGCCCACCTGTCCGCCAAACATACACCACTCACCAATCTTGGTACTACCGGCTACGCCCACTTGTGCCGACATGACGGTGTTGCTGCCCACCTCCACATTGTGTGCAATCTGTACCAAGTTGTCCAACTTCGTACCCTTGCGCACATAAGTAGACCCCATGGTGGAACGATCCACACACGTATTGGCACCAATCTCCACATCGTCCTCGATGGTCACGATACCGATTTGCGGAATCTTCTCATATCCCTCCTCCGAAGGAGCGAAGCCGAAGCCGTCGGCACCAATCACGCAACCGGAATGCAGGATGACGCGATTGCCTATTTTGCAATCGTGGTACACACTGACGTTGGGATACAAGATACAGTCGCTGCCCACATGGGCACCTGCCTCTACTACGGCATGGGTGTATATCTGTGTGTTGTCGCCAATCACCGCATTGTCGCCCACGTAGGCAAACGGAGCGATGTAGCAGTCTTTACCTATCGTGGCGCTCTCTGCCACGTACGCCAGAGAGTGTACTCCGCTGCGTTTGGGCTTCATGCTCTCATACGCTGTCAGCAATCGAGCGATGGCTTCATAGGCATTGTCCACACGAATCAGTGTGGTGGTGATATCTTTTTCTAACTTAAAATCCTTGTTTACCAAAACCACACTACTCTGCGTGGTGTATAGATAGTGCGCATATTTAGGGTTGGCAAGGAAGGAGATAGCCCCCGGGATACCCTCCTCTATTTTAGAGAAGGTAGAAACGGTAGCATTTTCGTTTCCTTCCACCACACCGCCTATAAGCTCGGCTATTTGTTTGGCTGAAAATTCCATATTTTTGTCCTATTTTCACTATTTTACACTGCAAATATAGTAAGTAAATGCGTAATAAACGAATTTCTTGCTAAGAAAAGGTGCAAAATGTTGCTTTTTTTAGAAAATTGTTTTCAGTTGTGCTGCCATTTGCTCTTGAACCTCGCGTGCTTTCTCTGCTGCAACGGCGGCAAAGTTCTCGCTCTTGTCGGCGTAGATGATGGCGCGACTACTGTTTACAATCAGTCCACACTCGCTGTTCATGCCGTACTTGCATACCTCCTCGAGCGAACCGCCCTGAGCGCCTACGCCCGGTACCAACAGGAAGTGGTTGGGCACCACCTTACGGATGTCTTCGAAGAGTTGTCCGCGGGTGGCTCCTACTACGTACATCATGTTTTCGTCGTTGCCCCACTCGCCGCTCTTCTTGAGCACCTTCTCGAACAGGCGTTCGCCCTTCTCATCGGTGGTCAACTGGAAGTCTGCGCTACCCTTGTTGCTGGTGAGTGCCAGGAGAATCACCCACTTGTTGGGATAATTCAGGAAGGGGGTCACGCTGTCTTCGCCCATGTAGGGGGCTACGGTCAGTGCATCCAGGTTCATCTCCTCAAAGAAGGTGCGTGCATACATGGCACTTGTATTGCCGATATCGCCTCGCTTGGCATCGGCTATAATGAATTGTTCGGGATAGTTTTCGTTGAGATATTGAATGGTCTTTTCGAAGGCCGTCCAGCCCTTCAGACCCATGCTCTCATAGAATGCCAGATTGGGCTTGTAGGCGATACAATAGGGTGCGGTTGCGTCGATAATAGCCTTGTTGAACGCAAAGATAGGATCCTCCTCCTTGAGCAGATGCTCCGGAATCTTCTTGATGTCTGTATCCAATCCCACGCACAGAAAACTCTGTTTTGCCTTTATATTTTCAATAAGTTCTTTCTTCGTCATAATGTACTGCTTTTTTCGATTTTATTATGTATTAAAGTTCACTCTCTTTCATTCGTTCCGCATTCTCCGCCACAATCAGGTGGTCGATGCAGTCTTGGATGTTGCCGTCCATGAAGGCAGCCAAGTTGTATATGGTGTAGCCTATACGATGGTCGGTGATACGTCCTTGCGGATAGTTGTAGGTACGAATCTTGGCGCTACGGTCACCCGTAGAGACAAGCGTCTTACGACGTCCCGCTATATCGTCTATGTATTTCTGATGCTCTTTATCATATATAAAGGTACGCAGGCGCGCAAGAGCCAACTCCTTGTTCTTGGGTTGGTCGC
>CAYSOK010000131.1:0-4700 GCA_964432645.1 uncultured Bacteroidaceae bacterium
TCCGCAGCCTCCATAATCTCACGCTCCCCGGGGCCTTTATCATTAATACCACAAAGGTGAAGAATACCATGAATGATGACGCGATTCAACTCCTGCTCATACGTGGCGTGAACCAACTCCGCATTCGTTCGCACCGTGTCCAGACTGATGAAAAGATCGCCGCTAATCGTATCCTCCTCCGTGTAGTCAAACGAGATGATGTCCGTGTAGTAATCGTGCTTCAAATACTCACGATTCACCTCCAAGATGCGTTCATCGTCCACGAAGATATAGGCAATCTCACCCACCTTCTTACCATACGATGCTGCCACCGCCTTCACCCATGCCGAATTTACTCTCTTCTTTATCTTCGGCATCTTAACATTCTCCGTATTGTACGTAATCATATATTTCCTACTATTAAAAGAACTATAAAAAAGACTGCTGTGCATCGTCGCCGCCAAAGCGCGGACGACCCAAGTGCTTGTAAGCCAAGTCTGTTACTTCACGACCACGCGGTGTGCGCTTTATGAAACCCTCTTTTATGAGGAACGGTTCATAAACCTCCTCCACCGTACCCGGGTCTTCGCCTATCGCCGTGGCAATAGTACCCACACCCACCGGACCACCCTTGAACTTGTCGATGATGGTCAGCAGTATCTTGTTGTCAATCTCATCCAAACCGTATTGGTCTATGTTCAACGCCTCCAGCGCAAACTTCGCTATCTCCGTGTTGATGGAGCCGTCGCCCTTCACCTGTGCAAAGTCGCGCACCCGTCGCAACAGTGCATTCGCAATACGCGGCGTACCACGACTCCTACCCGCAATCTCCGCCGCCGCCTTCGCATCAATAGGCACATTCAAGATGCCCGCCGAACGTGTGATGATACGGCTCAAGATGCTCGCATCATAATACTCCAAATGCAAGTTAATGCCGAAACGCGCACGCAACGGCGCCGTAAGCAAACCGCTACGCGTAGTAGCACCCACCAGCGTAAAAGGATTCAAATCAATCTGAATACTTCGTGCCGAAGGACCCTTATCTATCATGATGTCAATACGATAATCCTCCATGGCAGAGTATAGATACTCCTCCACCACCGGACTCAATCGGTGAATCTCATCGATAAACAATACATCGTTGGGCTCCAGCGACGTAAGGATACCCGCCAAGTCGCCCGGCTTGTCCAGCACCGGACCCGAGGTCAGTTTGAAACCCACACCCAACTCATTGGCAATGATGTTGCTCAGCGTCGTCTTACCCAATCCCGGAGGACCGTGCAGCAACGTGTGATCCAACGGCTCGCCACGAAACTTCGCAGCCTCCACAAAGACCTGCAAGTTGTCCACCACCTTCTGCTGACCACTAAAATCGTGGAACCGCAGCGGTCGCAACGCGTTCTCAAAGTCCTTCTCCTTGCTGCTCGCTTCCGTTTGCTTTCTTATATCAAAATCTTCCATTTTCTATCTTTTGAGTAGCAAAGGTAGTGCAAGATATGCGAATGACCAAATTTTAGGTAGGTAAGATGCACTCCGAATGGAAAATATTTAATACCTTTGCTCGTAAAATAGAATGAATACGGTAATTTTATGGAAAAATTTGATGAGTTGATACAGGAAGAACGTCCTGTACTGGTAGATTTCTTTGCCACCTGGTGTGGCCCGTGCCAACGTATGCACCCCATTTTGGAATCGCTCAAAACACAACTGGGCGAACAGGTGCGCATCGTGAAAATAGATATAGACCAACACCCCGAAATAGCCGATAGATATGGTGTACAGTCCATACCTACGCTGATGATTTTTCAGCATGGCGAACAGAAGTGGAGCTTCGTGGGCGCCACCACCGAGGGTACGCTGAAACGTCAACTCACCTCTTACCTAAAGTAACCCTTGTACCATGGTACTGAACTATATCTGGATAGCCTTCTTCCTGGTAGCCTTCTTGGTGGCTACCTTCAAACTTCTGGTACAAGGCGATGTGGAGGTGTTTCCGGAGGTGATGAGCGCCACGTTCGACTCCGCCAAGACCGCCTTTGAACTCTCTCTGGGACTCACCGGTGTACTCGCCTTTTGGTTGGGCATCATGAAGATAGGAGAGCGGGGAGGTTTTATCGATATACTCGCTCGCAGACTCAGTCCCGTGCTGCGCTGTCTCTTTCCCGAGATACCCAAGGGACACCCCGTTTTCGGTCAACTCTTTATGAACATAGCCGCCAATATGCTGGGACTGGACAATGCCGCTACCCCGCTGGGACTCAAGGCGATGCAATCGTTGCAGGAACTCAACCCCCGCAAGGATACCGCCACCAACCCCATGATTATGTTCTTAGTACTGAACACCAGCGGACTGACCATCATCCCCGTAAGCATCTTGGTGTATCGTGCCCAAATGGGAGCCGCCATGCCTACGGATGTGTTCATTCCCATCTTGTTGGCCACCCTTGCCGCCACCCTTTCCGGCATAGCCATCACCTCCATCTACCAACGAATCAACCTGTTTCGCAAACCGTTGCTTATCACCCTGGCAGGAGTATGCGTGGTCGTGGCCGGATTGGTACGGCTGTTTGCTACCGCCGATAAGGAGACGGTGAATGTGTGGAGTACCTCCATAGCCAACATCCTGCTGTTCTTGATTATAGTGGTGTTCCTGCTGGTTGGTATGCGCAAGCGCATCAACGTCTACGATGCTTTTGTAGAGGGTGCCAAGGAGGGATTCGAGACGGCTGTCCGCATCATTCCTTATATGGTAGCCATTCTTGTGGGCATCGGCGTGTTTCGCGCATCGGGAGCGATGGACTACATCATAGATGCCGTGTCTGCCGGAGTGCAGGCAATCGGCGGACGGAGCGATATAGCCGGGGCACTGCCCACGGCACTCATGAAACCGCTGAGTGGGGGAGGAGCACGCGGTATGATGGTGGATGCCATGAATACCTACGGAGCGGATTCCTTTGCGGGTCGCCTGAGTTGCATTTTTCAGGGGAGTACCGACACCACCTTTTATATATTAGCGGTCTACTTTGGGAGCATAGGGGTGCGCAACACCCGCCATGCCGTCACCTGCGGACTCTTGGCTGACTTTGCCGGCATACTGGCTGCCATAGCGGTGTGCTGTCTTTTCTTCGGATAACTATAAAACAAACAATATAAAAATGGCAAACATGAAATCTTTGGCCAAGGAAACGGCCATATACGGTATGAGTAGTATCGTGGGTAGATTCTTGAACTACCTGTTGGTACCTCTCTATACCACAGCCATTCCCGCTTCTTCGGGCGGTTATGGTATTGTGACCAATGTCTATGCGTATGTTGCGCTGTTGTTGGTCCTGTTGACGTTCGGCATGGAGACCACCTTCTTCCGTTTTGCGAACAAGGAGGGGGAGCGTCCCATGGTGGTGTATTCCACTACGCTTATGTTGGTGGGTATGGTGTGTCTGGCGTTTATCGCCATTGTGCTCACGGGGCTGCAACCCATAGCGGGAGCGCTGGGCTATGCGGAGCATCCGGAATACATAGGTATGATGGCGGTGTGTGTGGCGATTGATGCGTTCCAGGCCATCCCCTTTGCTTTCCTGCGTTACCAGAAGCGGGCGGTGAAGTTTGCATCGCTTAAGATGCTGTTTATCTGCATGAACATAGGTCTTAACTTGCTCTATTTCTTGCTCTTCCCGGCGCTCTATAAGGAACATCCGGAGGTGATTGGGGCGTTCTACAATCCGGGTGTTTCGGTGGGATACATCTTTGCACTCAACTTGCTGTGTACGGCGAGCATCACGGTGTTCTTGTGGCCGGAGCTTACGGGCTTTAAGTATGTGTTCGATGTGGCGCTGGCAAAGCGTATGTTGTCTTACTCTTGGCCTATCTTGATTCTGGGTATCGCGGGTATCTTGAATCAGGCGGCGGACAAGATTATCTTCCCGAAGGTGTATGGCAATGTGGAGGAGGGTCATGTGCAGTTGGGTGTTTACGGTGCTTGTGTTAAGGTGGCCATGATTATGGCCATGATTACGCAGGCGTTCCGCTATGCCTACGAGCCGTTTGTGTTTAGCAAGAGCAAGGATAAGGACCAGAAGGAGACGTATGCGATTGCTATGAAGTACTTTATCATCTTTACGCTCTTTGCTTTCCTTATGGTAATGGGCTATATGGATGTGTTGAAGCTTGTCATTATTCGCGACCCGGGCTATTGGGCCGGATTGCGTGTGGTGCCTATTGTGATGTTGGCGGAGATTATGATGGGCGTGTATTTCAATTTGTCTTTCTGGTATAAGTTGATTGATAAGACGATATGGGGTGCTTGGTTCTCGGGTGCGGGATGCTTGGTGCTGATTCTCGTGAATGTTTACGGCATTCCTCGTTGGGGATACATGGCGTGTGCCTGGGGAGGTGTTGCCGGCTACGGTACGGCGATGGTGTTGTCGTATGTTGTGGGTCAGAAGAAGTATCCTATCAATTATCCGGTGCTCGATATTGTGGGTTATGTGGTGCTTGCGGCGATTCTTTTCATTGTTATGAGCAATCTTCCGGAGGCGTGGAACACTCTGATTCGTTTGTTGGTGAATACGTTGCTGTTGATTGTCTTCGGTGCGTATGTGGTGTATAAGGATTTTCCTTTGCGCAATCTTCCGGTGATAGGGAAGTATTTTAGAAAGTAAGGAGTTCAAGTTTCGGATTTGTGAAAACAACTACGAGAGAGCCATCCACAGTGTAGGGACGTT
>CAYSOK010000132.1:0-4700 GCA_964432645.1 uncultured Bacteroidaceae bacterium
GGGACGTTTCGTGGAACGTCCTCAAAAACCCGGTTCGTGGTACATGCCGCATGGTGTTATGATTCGTGGATGTTTACCCTTCCGGATGGAAAATACATCCACGGCGCAGTCTGTACACGTGAATGTTATCCCTTCCGAAAGTCCCTCCCAAAACAAAATCTCGAAAAAAAATTGAAAAGGAATGAATAGAATTGATTTTTTTGTGTAATTTTGCAGCGTGAAGAAAAGCTCCACATTTTGAAGAACCATACTACAAATCGTAACCCTATATAATGGCAAAAAAAACATCAAAAAAAAATAGTAAGAATACGAACGAAATGACCCTAAAAGCCATGAGCGGCACAAAGGAATTCACACGGAAAGAAATTGTCCTCTTCCTAATGGGTGTGGTGCTGCTGCTCTTCGGATTCTACACCATCTACGCCTTTACCTCCTACCTCTTCACCGGTTCCATCGACCAAAGCATGATTGAACACCCACAGGCAGGAGACGTCATGGAAAACAATTCCGGAAATCTGGGAGCCGATTGGGCACACTTCTGGCTCGATAGCTGCTTCGGACTCCCCTCCTACTTCTTGGCCGTATTCGTGCTGATGGCGGGACTCAAACTGACACAGGCTTATAAATTCAAGCTACATAAATGGTTCATTAGTTGCGCAGTACTCACCGTGTGGGGCTCTATAGCTTTTACCTATTTCCTCGATGGACTCTTTGCCCACACGCACTTGAGACCGGGCGGTCTGCACGGCGAAATGGTCGTGGGATGGCTCATGGTGCAGGTGCAGGACATCGGCATACTGCTCATCTTGGTCTTCGTGGCCATCTGCTTCCTCATCTACTTAAGCCGACAGACCATCAACTACATCCGAAAGGTGCTGAACCCTACTCACTCCTTCCTGACATGGCGCGAAAAACATGAGGCGAAGCGTAAGGCTCTGGAGGAGATTCGACGCGAGGAGATGGCGGCAAAAGCTATTCAAGAACAGGAACTTACATACAACGAGGGCGAAACGCTCACGGAGGAGGAGGCCAACCAGCGTGTGGACGAAACCTATAATACGACAACCGTTGATTTCACCCATTCCGACACAACAGAACTCCCTACGGACGGCGAAACGGATGGTGAGGTCGGCGAACTGACCCTCACGGTGGACGTGCCGCAGACCGAGGAGAGCAACATCGTTTTCGATGATACGAAGACGGTGGAGGAGACCGAGGAAGCGGAGACAAACCCCATGTCACTCACCGAGGTAGATGTGCCGGAGGACCCCGAGGAGGCAGATCCGAGTCTTCAGAAACCGTACGACCCAAAATTGGATTTGGAAAATTATAAGTATCCGACAATCAATCTTTTAAACAAGATAGAAGACGATAATCAGCCCTCTGTGGACATGAACGAGCTGAACAGCAACAAGGATCGCATCATCACCATCCTGCGCAATTTCGGCGTGGAGATTTCCAGCATCAAGGCAACGGTTGGTCCCACCATCACGCTCTACGAGATAGTGCCGGCACAGGGGGTTAAGATTGCTAAGATACGTGGTCTGGAGGACGATATTGCCCTGAGCCTTAGCGCACTGGGCATCCGTATCATAGCCCCCATCCCGGGAAAGGGAACGGTGGGTATTGAGGTGCCAAACAAGAAACCGCGCATCGTCTCTATGGAGAGTATCATCAACAGCAAGGTGTTCCAAGAGAGCACCTATGAGTTGCCTATCGCACTGGGTAAAACCATTACCAATGAAGTTTTTATGGTGGATCTGGCTAAGATGCCGCACTTGCTGGTGGCGGGTGCTACGGGACAGGGTAAGTCTGTGGGTCTGAACGCCATCATCACTTCTCTGCTCTACAAGAAGCATCCGGCAGAACTCAAACTGGTGATGGTGGACCCTAAGAAGGTGGAATTCAGCATCTATGCTCCTATCGAGAAGCACTTCCTGGCAAAGGTGCCGGACGATAATAGCGAGGCAATTATTACGGACGTGAACAAGGTGGTGCAGACGCTTAAGAGTCTGTGCGAGGAGATGGATACACGCTACGATTTGCTGAAGAAGGCGGGGGGTGTGCGCAACATCAAGGAGTATAACGCGAAGTTTAAGGCACGCCAATTGAATCCGGAGAATGGACATAAGTTTATGCCTTATATCGTGGTGATTATCGATGAGTTCGGCGATTTGATTATGACTGCCGGCAAGGAGGTGGAACTGCCGATTGCACGTATTGCTCAGTTGGCGCGTGCGGTAGGTATCCACATGATTATCGCCACGCAACGTCCTACAACCAACATCATTACAGGTACCATCAAGGCGAACTTCCCTGCGCGTATGGCGTTTAAGGTGAGTGCTATGATTGACTCCCGTACCATCTTGGATCGTCCGGGTGCCAACCAGTTGGTGGGTCGCGGCGATATGCTGTTCTTGGCGGGCAGTGAACCGGTGCGTGTGCAGTGTGCTTTTGTGGATACGCCTGAGGTGGAGGAGATTACGAAGTTCATCTCTAAACAACAGGGATACGCGTGTGCCTTCGAACTCCCGGAGGTGGAGATGGAGGGCGAGAGCAGTGGTGCTGCGGATGTGGATATGAACAAGCTGGATCCTATGTTTGAGGAGGCAGCGCGATTGATAGTGATCAATCAACAGGGTTCTACGTCGCTCATCCAGCGCAAGATGTCGTTAGGTTACAACCGCGCGGGACGCATCATGGATCAGTTGGAACGTGCGGGCATCGTGGGGCCATCGCTGGGTAGCAAGGCGCGTGATGTGCTCTGCAGCGATGAAATGGATTTGGAGATGAAACTGAAAGCGCTCAATCTGTAGGACATATATATAAATAATGTGTAAGGACATCTATGGGATATCCCGAAAAACCACGCAGACGGGCACATCGAAAGAAGTAAAAGAATGAATTAAAAAGAAATAGAACAATGAAAAGAGTAAAGATGTACTTGGCGGCCGCCCTGCTACTCGTCTCCACCGCCGTCATGGCGCAGAAAGATAGCAAGGCAAGAGCGGTACTCGACAAAACTGCGGCGGTATTCACCAAGAGTGGTACCACCATGACACAGTTCTCCGTACACGGAGCACAGGGTAATGCAAGCGGTAAGTTCACGATGAAAGGGAAGAAATTTGTACTACGCACATCGGACATCGTCACATGGTTCGACGGTACCACTCAGTGGAGCTACCTCCCCTCGAGCAAGGAAGTGAACATCACGACCCCCACCGGAGAGGAACTACACACCATCAACCCCTACGCCTTCCTCACCCTCTATAAGAAGGGATTCAATTACACCATGACCGAAACCAAGAGCAACGGCAAAGCGTGTTACCAAATCACTCTCACACCCGAGAAAAAAAGAGATGTACAAGAAATAGTCCTGGTGGTGGACAAGAGCAACAGTCACCCCTACTCCATCCGTATGAAAGCCGATGGGAAAACCAGCACCATCACCGTGAAGTCCATCCAAACCAACCTGAAACTCGGTGACGATGCCTTCCGCTTCAACAGCAAGAATTATCCCGATGCAGAGATTATAGATTTAAGATAACGAATTCAATATAAAAATTATATGGAACATACAAAATGCTTGATTATTGGCAGTGGCCCTGCCGGATACACCGCGGCTATCTACGCCGGACGTGCCAACATATCCACCGTACTCCTGGAGGGTATGCAGCCGGGCGGTCAGCTGACCATCACGACGGAGATTGAGAATTTCCCCGGTTTTCCGGAGGGCATCGATGCCAACGAACTGATGGACAACATGCGCCAACAAGCGGAACGTTTCGGCTGCGACATCCGTTCTCTGGCTGTGACAAAGGCAGATTTGAGTCAAGCTCCCTACCGTTTTACGCTCGATGACGACAGCGAGATAGAGGCCGATACAGTGATTATCGCCACCGGAGCATCGGCCAAGTTTTTGGGACTCTCCGATGAGCAGAAGTATCAAGGTCAGGGTGTGAGTGCCTGTGCCACCTGCGATGGTTTCTTCTACCGCAAAAAGGTGGTGGCTGTGGTAGGCGGTGGCGACACGGCTTGCGAGGAAGCTTCTTATCTGGCCGGACTGGCGAGCAAGGTGTATTTGATTGTACGTCGCGATAAGTTGCGTGCGTCCAAAATTATGCAGGAGCGTGTTTTGAACAATCCTAAGATAGAGGTGCTGTGGAACACCAATACGCTGGGACTCTATGGAGAAGCCGGTGTGGAAGGTGCTCATCTCGTGGAATATAAGGGCACGGACAAGGAGCGCATCTACGATCTTCCGATAGACGGATTTTTCCTTGCCATAGGTCACAAGCCCAATTCGGATCTCTTCAAGCCGTGGGTCAAGACAGATGAAATAGGTTACATCCTGACCGAGGGCAACACCCCGTGTACGGGCGTTCCGGGGGTATATGCAGCAGGCGATGTTGCGGACTCTCGTTATCGCCAGGCCATAGCTGCTGCCGCATCGGGTTGCAAGGCTGCCATTGAGGTGGAGAAGTATTTAATGGAGAATCACTTATAAGAAGGTTCAACACACACATACAGCCACAAAAAACATCAAAAAGGAATAATTTTAGTCGTTTTTTTTGGTTGTATTCCGAAAAAGTTGTAATTTTGCATCCGATTTTAGTCCGCCGGGGCTTAGAACAAGTGTCACAAAGAAGTGTCCGCCTCACGGAGAAACCGTTTAACAAATTAAGTAAATGTACGCAATT
>CAYSOK010000133.1:0-4677 GCA_964432645.1 uncultured Bacteroidaceae bacterium
CTCCTTTTTCGTTGCCGATGAATTTACGTGTACACTCGTCACACCACTTGTGAACACGCGGAGTTTCTCGCAACGAGCAGACAACGTGCCACCGCCGCAACCGGAACACTGCAACTGAACCATACTCGGGGTATCCACCGTTACATCAAACGAACTGTTACCGGTGAAATTGAAAGTTGCATCCCCCGTAGCCGTTGCAGACAGATTCATGCTTCCCGCACCCGACTGCTCCAGGTTGATGTTGTCCACCGTGCCCTTCTGTACACTCAACCCCGATGCTCCACTGAAATTGCCACGCACATTCTTCGCCACCAACGAACCCGTCATAAAAGACGACTTACCGCTCACCTCCAGATTCAAGTTCTTCGCTGTCATACGCTTGGCACTCAGACAAGAAACGCCCGAAAGCGTAATCCGCGTCCCCGTCATCACCAAATTGTCCGTGGTAACGGAACTGACATCCGAGAGAGTGATATGATTCAACTTCGGCGCAGAAACATAAAACGTCACCGTCTTAAAGTTGCCGCTCTTCGCCTTCACCTCGTCCGATACCCGGATGTAGAGGGTCTGGTTCTTCACATACACCTCATACTTATCCAACTCCGACATCTTACCCTCCGCACGTATCGTCTTCGAAGAACCCGAAGTGAGCTTCACCGCTACCGTACCCTCACACTCAAGCCCGTCAAAGCTGTCTACAACATACGTCCTCTCATAAGCCATCGCCGTCATGGAAACCAACATCATGACCAACATCCATAGCGTTTTCTTCATACCATTCGTATTAAGTTCTTTCTTTATAACGTACATCGGCACAAAAAAGCACCCCTATACACGGGGCAAAGGTATATAAAATATGCAAACGAAACAAACGAAAAACTTAAAAACGGGCATAAAACCCGCAAAAAGCTTGATAAAATTTGTCAATATGATACACTTTTTGTAATTTTGTCCTGCTTTTTGTGCGTATGCACGCGGACGAAGACGAAAGAGGTCCCGTCTCGTTCCGCCACACTCTGTAGAATCAGGACCCCAAAATATTGAAATGAAAAAAAGATACATACCTTTTATTCTTGCATCGCTCTCAGCGATGACGTCGGCTTATGCCCAACAGTTACCTAACCCCGGATTCGAAGGAGATTGGGAGAATTGCATCCCTTGGACCAGTAAAGGAAACACCAAAACCCAAGGAACCGTTCCTTCCGGAGGATGGAACATCTCTCACACTGTGGGAACCGGATCAATGGGACAAACCTCTGTAGGTAAAGCTACTACCGGAAAAAACAGCGAAAAGGCAGTTCTGCTGTGCAACGAAGCTCAGATGGGCAATGTAATTCCGGCATATCTCACCTTAGGTACCAGCTGGAGCACATCCCTTATAAAGGGCACTAGCGTGCAGAGTGGCTCTACCGATGGCGGCACCTTTGGAGGCATAGCATTTACCTATCGTCCCGATGCCATTCAGTTCGATTACATCCACTTGCACGATAGCGAATCCACACAACCGGCAAAGGTGATTGCTTATAGCTGGAGCGGTGAATGGATTCAGAAGGATGTGCCGGGCGACAATGCATACAGCCTGTTTGGCACCCCGAAAAACACCACCGTCACCATGACCGACCGTGATCGCAACATTTTGGGAATCTCAACTGCACGCGGTGGCGAAATCACCCAGACCGGTACATTGGTTTCTTCTCTGAACTACACCATTGACGACGATGGCGCGGATTGGAAAACAGCCGTGGCTGAGTTTGAGTATAAGACAAACGCTGCGCCGGAGAAGTTCAACGTGATTTTTGCTTCCTTCGATTATTTTGCCGACCGTTCCAACCACATGTCCGGCGATGCGCTGACGGTGGACAACGTGAAACTGCTCTATTACTCTCGTCTTGCATCTATCTCCGTAAACGGAACGAAGTTGCCCCGATTCTCTGCCGACACGTATGAGTACGAGGTTTCCACCCCGATTACCAACATAGAATACACCCTCTTGGGCGGCGGTCAAACCGCAACAGCCACCCAAATCGTCAACGATACCGTGGCTATCATCAACGTATCCAACACCATCGGTGAGGATGCAGACGGTGAAAGCACACACACCTACTTCCTTCGCTATGTAGAACCCGTCACCCCGGAGGTAGCCGTAGACACCTTGAAGTATGACGGCGCACTCACCATCGAGATGCTCGGCAACAAATTGACAGACGGACAAGCCGCAACCATCGAGATAGCACAGCCCGAGGGCAGCGAACTCTGCACCTTTGTTCTGCCCAACTTCATGCTCGACCTGGGCGACGGTCCGGAATCCCTGGGCGACATCGTGGTAGAGAACGTACAGAAGAGCGTAGACGCCAACGGCACAGCCACCTACAAAGGTGAGAAGAAGGGACTTGAACTTGCCGAAGGATTGATTACGGCAGATGTATCCATCAACGGAACCATCACCGCAGCGGGTGTTTCCAACATCAACATAGATGTTGTTTGGGAAGACGTCCCCATCTCTGTAGTCTTCACCTCCACATCGACCAACGGTATCAGCGGCGTACAGAGCACCCTCGACACCAACGCCGAGTACTACAACCTGCAAGGCGTGCGCGTGGCACAACCCACCAAGGGCATCTACCTGCGCAAACAGGGCGATAAGACCACGAAGATATATATTAAGTAAAGAGAATATTTCTATGATGACATCTTCTTCCGCCGGGAGGGAGATGTCATTATTGTTTAAAGCAGCAAACAAAAGACTATGAAACATACGAGAATTCTCGGCGGAGTGCTCCTCTGCTTGAGCGGCACATTGACCACCTCGTGCATACAATCGGAACCGCTCAATGCGGAGTGCGACATCCTGGAGGTATCGGTACCGGGCAATGTACTCATGCGTTCTCCGGTGATAGAGAACCGACGAGTGGAACTGATTCTCAACAGCGATGCCGACAAGACCTCTCTGGCACCGAACTTCGTCTTGACACCGGGGGCATCCATCTATCCTCCCGGAGGAACCGTGCGCGACTTCACCACGGCACAGACCTATGTGGTGACGTCGGAAGACGGCAGGTACAGCAAGGAGTACACCGTATCCATTCCGCGCGAGGTATCGGTCTATAGTTTTGAAAATGTGCGCACTTACTCCCCCTCTAGCGGCAAGTACACGTACGACATCTTCTGCGAAAAGGACGATGAGAGCGACGAGATTCTCTTTGAATGGGCCAGCGGAAACAGCGGTTTTGCGCTGACCGGCATAGCGAGCGGTCACGAGACATTCCCCACGTACCAGACGGAGGAGGGATATGTAGGCAAGGCTGCGTGCATGACCACGCGAGAGACCGGCACCTTCGGCATGCGTTTCAACAAGCCGTTGGCAGCAGGAAGTCTCTTCCTGGGCACCTTCGATACAGGCACGGCTCTCACCCGTCCGTTGCAGAGCACCCACTTTGGTCGTCAGTATTTTGCACGTCCGGTGCAGTTGAACGGATACTATAAATACACTCCGGGCGAGGTGTATAAGCAGTTGGACGACGCAAAAAACTTCGTAGAAGTCCCGGATATGCAGGATCGTTTCAATATCTGCGGAGTATTGTTCGATTCGTCCGATGGTACGGAGTATCTGGACGGAACAAACTTCAAATCGTGGGATACGCCGCAGGTGGTGGCGATTGCCGAGATTCCGGAGTCGGAGTGTCTCTCCACGTCGGAGTGGCGGAGTTTCAGCATCCCATTTGTGTATCGTACAGACGAGGAGGGCAATCCGATGGCACTGGATGCGGAGAAACTTAAGAACGGAGATTACAGTTTAATCGTACTCTTCACCTCGAGCGTCAACGGCGATTTCTTTGCCGGAGCACCGGGCAGCACCTTGGTGGTGGATGAAGTAGAGGTGGAATACGATACCGAACAATAAAAAAATGTAGTACGTATGAAGAATAGATATAGAATACTCATCCTGCTGTGTGGATGTTTGTGGTCGTGGGTGGCGAGTGCCGAAGTGACGGGGGCATACGGAGCGCGTTCGTTGGATGTAGAGGCATCGATAGGTGCCAATTTCGGAGGAACCTCTCCCCTGCCGTTACCGGCTGAGATACGAGAGATTCGTTCGTTTGACCCGCGTTTTAATCCCATGGTACAAGCATCGGTCGTCTATTGGTTGCCGGGCACCACTCGCTGGGGTCTTTCTGCGGGCATTCGTTTGGAGTCCAAGGGCATGAACACCGGAGCATCGGTAAAGAACTACGGTATGGAGATTATTCAGGATGAGAGTCGTGTGAGTGGTAATTGGACGGGTAAGGTACGTACGCATTATCAATCTACTCAACTGAGCATCCCGGTGTTAGCGAATTTCCGTTTGAACGACCGTTTGCGTCTGAGTGTTGGTCCCTATTTTTCGTATGCGTTGCACAACGATTTTTCGGGTGTGGTTTACGATGGTTACCTACGTGAGGGTGACCCTACGGGCAACAAGGTGGTATTTGAGGATGGTGCCGAAGCGGATTATGAATTTTCCTCGGAGTTGCGTAAGTTTCAGTGGGGTTTGCAGTGCGGTGCCTCTTGGTTGGTATACAATCGTTTCTCTCTGCAAGCGGATTTAACGTGGGGACTCAACGATGTTTTCAAATCATCGTTTAAAACGGTTACATTCAGCATGTACCCCATTTATTTAAGAATCGGAGCAGGTTACTT
>CAYSOK010000134.1:0-4661 GCA_964432645.1 uncultured Bacteroidaceae bacterium
AGGTTCTGTTGGGATGGATTGTCGGACTGGGAGTATTCTTCGTTCTACAAATAGTATAACTCAAGTTTCAGATAAAGAGCCATCCACAGTGTTTCGTGGATGGCTCTCTTCTTTATAATGCAATCGTCTTCTTAACCATCTTCGATTCGTTTTGTAAACGGTCGAGTGCCGTGATTACGTACGTATACTTGGTCTTACCATCCTTGTACGGGAGTCTATAAAACGTATCACGCGAAATCGTAACGATGTGCGATGCATCCGAAATATTCACACTCTCACCCGGCGCAAAACGATACACCACATACTGACGCGCTTCATCCATAGCCGACTTGTACTTAGGTGCCGTCCAGAAAAGGATGTAACCATCCTCCGTCCACACAGCTTTCACCTTACGCGGTTTCCCCGGAGCCTTCTTATCAATAAACGGCATGAGCGGCTGCAACGCCGGTGTTGAATGATACGTAGTAGACAAAACCGTAGCATAATTGCCGGGATTGTCACACACTGCACGAGAATACCACATACAACTACCCACCACTCCCGACATCGAACGCTGAAGTTGGAACTTCTGATTCATCTGATGATGCGCCGAATTACGCGTATCCGGATACTTCACCGTACGCTCCACATCTTGTCCGATAATCAAAGGGCGACCGCTCGCATGCTGATTCCACCAGCGCACCAATGTCTCATAGTCCGCCGTAGGATGACCCACCTGCCAATACACCTGCGGTATGTTGTAATCCACCCAACCGTTGTTCACCCAACAAAGCACATCGGCATAGAGATCATCGTAGTTCTGCAAACCCTTCGTCTTGCTACCCAATCCCGGAGCCGACGTCTCGTTGCGATAGATACCAAACGGCGACACACCGAACTTCACCCACGGTTTGGTGGCATGCACCGTGTTGTAAAGGTCACGCACCAAACAGTTTACGTTCCATCTGCGCCAATCCCCCAAGGAAAGTCCGTTGCTATGCTTACGATACGTAGCCTCATCCGGAATCGACTGACCCGCAGCCGGATAAGGATAGAAATAGTCATCTATATGCAAACCGTCCACATCGTATCGACTAACAATATCCGCCACAATCGTACAGATATAGGCACGATTCTCCGGCAAACCCGGATCAAAAAGTATCTGATTATCGTATTGAAAAAAACGCTCCGGATGCAACTGATACGGATGATTCGGTGCCAAAGCCGTTGTTGTCTTTGTCTTGGCACGATACGGATTGATCCACGCATGCAATTCCATGCCGCGTTTGTGACACTGCTCCACCATCCAAGCCAACGGATCCCAGTAAGGCGAAGGCACCTGTCCCTGCTTGCCCGTAAGAAAACGGCTCCATGGCTCATACCGACTCTCGTACAAAGCATCCGCCTCCGGGCGCACCTGAAAGAGCACAGCATTGATACCACACTTTTGCAACTCATTTAACTGCCACGTAAGATTCGCCTGCATAGCCTCCGTAGACATGCCGGTAAACTGCCCGTTCACACACTGAATCCACGCACCGCGGAACTCACGTTTGGGGTTCTGCGCCGCCACACACAAGGCGCACCAACACAGCAAAAGCAAAAAAAATTTCTTCATCATGTTTAAATTTTGCTGTAAAATTACGCATTTTATCGCAAACAGCACACGTTTCAGCCAAAAAATATCTAACTTTGCAGGAAATGTAGAATTATGGACAACGCAATATATATAAAAGGTGCAAGAGTAAACAACCTCAAGAACATCGATTTGGAGATACCGAGAGACAAACTCATCGTCATCACGGGTCTCTCCGGATCGGGCAAATCTTCACTCGCCTTCGACACACTCTACGCCGAAGGACAACGTCGCTACGTGGAGAGTCTTTCCTCCTACGCCCGCCAGTTTCTGGGGCGTATGAGCAAACCGGAGTGCGACTACATAAAGGGTATCCCCCCCGCCATCGCACTCGAACAAAAGGTAAGCACCCGCAACCCCCGCTCCACAGTAGGCACCTCCACCGAGATATACGAATACCTACGCCTGCTCTATGCTCGCATAGGCAAGACCTACTCCCCCATCAGCGGACAATTGGTGAAACGCAACACCACCGAAGATGTGGTACAGTGCATGTTGTCCTACCCTCAAGGCACACGCTTCACCATCCTATCCCCTCTCCATCTGCCCGCAGACAGAACTCTGGCGGAACAGACTGACATCTATATGAAGCAGGGATTCAGTCGCTTAGAGATAAACGGCGAGATGATGCGCACGGAAGACGCTCTCCTACTCTTTAGCGGCGACCAAGGAGCCTCCCTGGAGGCAGATTTACGAGGAGGCAAGAAGAGTTTCTACCTCATAATAGATAGACTCAGCGTATCCGACGAGAAGGATACTATAGCCCGCGTGGTCGACTCTGCGGAAACCGCCTTCTTTGAAGGGCGCGGAGAGATGTGTCTGCGTTTTTATCCGGCAGAAATCATGCACCACTTCTCGGAGCGATTCGAAGCCGATGGAATGACCTTTGAGGAACCGTCGGACAATCTCTTCTCTTTCAACTCCCCCGTAGGAGCCTGTCCCACATGCGAAGGCTTCGGCATGACGGTGGGTATCGATGAAAGTTTGGTCATCCCCGACTCATCGCTCTCCGTCTATGATGGAGCCGTGATGTGTTGGCGTGGCGAGAAGATGGGTGAATGGCGCAAAGAGTTTTGTTTGCGCGCCGAACGATGGGAATTCCCCATCTTCAAACCCTACTTCGAACTTTCGCGCGCCGAAAAAGACCTGCTTTGGCACGGCAACAAGGAGAAACCGGGAAGCCAAGAGATATGCATCGATGCATTCTTCAAGATGGTGAGCGAAAACCTCTACAAGATACAATACCGTGTGATGCAGGCGCGCTATCGCGGCAAGACGATATGCCCCACCTGCCGCGGACAACGACTGCGCAAGGAAGCCACCTACGTGAAGGTGGGCGGCAAGGCTATCACGGAGTTGGTGGAGTTGTCCATCAAGGACTTATGCAAGTTCTTCCGGACATTGGAACTCTCCGACCACGACCGCGCCATAGGCGAACGTCTGCTGACAGAAATACAAAATCGTCTACACTTCCTAGATGAAGTGGGACTGGGATACCTCACGCTCAACCGTCTAAGCAACTCCCTATCGGGTGGCGAAAGTCAACGTATCAACCTGGCGACCTCCATCGGCAGTAGTCTGGTGGGATCGCTCTACATACTCGACGAACCAAGCATCGGACTGCACAGTCGAGACACAGAACGGCTCATCAAGGTGCTGCGCGAACTTCAGGGACTAGGCAACACTGTCTTGGTGGTGGAGCACGATGAAGAGATTATCCGTGCGGCAGACTACATTATAGACATCGGTCCCGAAGCGGGACGTTTGGGTGGACAGGTGGTCTATCAAGGTGACATGAAGGATTTACAACCGGGTACCTCATCGCACACCGTTCAGTTCCTCTTGGGCGAGGACAAGATAGAAATCCCCACGGGACGACGTCCATGGAACAATGCCATTACGGTGAAGGGTGCACGAGCCAACAATCTCAAGGGAATAGATGTCACCTTCCCCCTCAACATCTTGACCGTAGTGACGGGAGTGAGTGGTTCGGGCAAGTCTACTCTAGTGCGCGACATCCTCTACCGCGGTCTCATGCGCATCAAGGAGCGTGTAGCAGACCGTCCGGGAGAGTTTCTGGAGATGAAAGGAGATATTCAATTGATTAACGAAGTGGAATTCGTGGATCAGAACCCCATCGGTAAGTCCACCCGCAGCAATCCTGTCACTTACGTAAAAGCATACGATGAGATACGCAAGCTCTACGCCTCCCAACCGTTGGCGCAACAGATGGGATACACGGCGGCCTACTTCTCCTTCAACACCGATGGCGGTCGTTGCGAAGAGTGCAAAGGCGAGGGTACCATCACGGTAGAAATGCAGTTCATGGCAGACTTGGTATTGGAGTGTGAATCCTGTCATGGTCAGCGCTTTAAGAAGGAGTTGCTAGAGGTAACGTTTAAGGGAAAGAACATAAACGATGTGCTCAACATGACGGTCAACCAAGCAATTGAGTTCTTTGAGGAGAACGATCAAAAGAAGATTGTGAAACGTTTGCTTCCGTTGCAAGAAGTGGGATTGGGTTACATCAAATTGGGGCAATCCTCGTCCACGCTTTCAGGGGGAGAAAACCAACGCGTCAAGTTGGCGTACTATTTGGGATTAGAGAAGAGTGAACCGACGCTGTTTATCTTCGATGAGCCGACCACCGGATTGCACTTCCACGACATAAAGAAGTTACTTTCGGCATTCGATGCACTGATTAAACGGGGGCACACCATCGTAGTGATAGAGCACAACGTAGATGTCATAAAGTGTGCCGACTACATAATAGACTTAGGTCCGGAGGGAGGTAACGATGGAGGACGCCTCGTCATTGCCGGCACCCCCGAGGAAGTAGCGCAATGCACCAATGGGTACACCGGTAAGTTCTTGAAAGAGAAGTTGCAAGGATAGATTGCTCAAGTTTCGGATTTGTATAAACAACCACGAAAGAGACGCCCACGAATCATAAAACCATGCGGCATATACCATGTGCCGTTTTTTTGAGGACGTTCCACGAAACGTCCCTACACTGTGGATGTCTCTCTCGTTGTTGTTTACAAAA
>CAYSOK010000135.1:0-4659 GCA_964432645.1 uncultured Bacteroidaceae bacterium
CGCACGATAAGATTTTTGTACGGCAGGGAACCTACACAGACGGACAACCCGCCGTGCGTTACCGCGGTATCTTCTTGAACGATGAAGGGCCCTGTCTCATGACGTGGGTGAAGAATACGTTTCATACCGACTACGGCGATCACCGATTCTACGAGAAGGTCTTTGAACTGATTCTTCGTCTGCGCGGCAACTACATCTGGCCTGCCATGTGGGCATGGGCGTTCTATGCCGACGACCCGCTGAACTCCAAGACGGCGGACGATATGGGCATCATCGTGGGCACCAGTCATCACGAACCCATGTGTCGTTCGCAGAAGGAGTGGCACCAACGGGAGATAGACGCCACGCGCGGAGGGAAATGGGACTACACGACCAATCGAGAAAACCTAGACCGCTTCTGGGCAGGCGGTGTGGAGCGCAACAAGAACACCGAGGACATCGTCACCATAGGTATGCGCGGCGATGGGGATATGGCAATGAGCGAAGAGCGCAACGTCAAACTGTTGGAGGAGATTGTGGCGAATCAACGCAAGATGATTGCCCGTGCGCACGGTACCTCTGCCGATAAGGTGCCGCAACTCTGGGCTCTGTACAAGGAGGTGCAGGAGTATTACGACGATGGTATGCGCGTGCCCGATGATGTCACCATACTACTGTGCGACGACAATTGGGGCGATATACGGAGGGTTCCGACCGCCCGGGAGGCGAAACGCAAAGGGGGCTGGGGACTCTACTACCATGTGGACTATGTGGGTGCTCCGCGCAACAGTAAGTGGTTGAACGTCACCTCGGCACAACACATGTGGGAACAGCTCTCTCTGGCATACGAATACCGGATAGATCGTCTGTGGATTCTGAATGTGGGGGACTTGAAACCCATGGAATATCCCATACAGCTCTTTATGGACATGGCTTGGAAACCGGAGACTACGGGTGATTTTCTTCCGGGACATCTTCGTGCGTTTTGTGCCCGTCAGTTTGGCGAATCGCAGGCGGAGGAGGCGGCAGAGATATTGGATCGCTGTTGTAGAATGAACGCACGCAGCACTGCCGAGATGCTCGATGCCACGACCTATAATCCGGCTACCGGCGAGTGGCAGCAGGTGGTGGAGGAGTATCGACAATTGGAGATTGACGCTCTTCGTCAATACACCCGACTCCCTGCGGCGTATCGCGATGCGTACCGGGAGTTGATTCTCTTTCCGGTGGAGGCGATGAGCAATCTGCACGCCATGTACCATGCACAGGCCATGAACCATGCGCTCCATGCACAGGGGGATGCTGCCATGAACGATTGGGCGGAGCGTTGCGCGGAGTATTTTCGGCGGGATTCCATCTTGATGCATCAATACAACAAGGAGATTGCCGGTGGCAAGTGGGACGGTATGATGATTCAGAAACACATAGGGTACACCACTTGGCAGGACGATTTCCCGCAGGATAAGATGCCGTTGGTGTATAGGACGGAGACTTCTCCGAACCTCTTCGATGAGGCGGGAACGGGATTTGTGGCGATGGAGGCGGAACACTATGCCGAGAAGCGTGATGCGAAAAAGGCTGTGTGGCAGGTGGTTCCGGGCATGGGACGTACGCGGAGCGGCGTACTCTTGCTTCCACACACGGAGTCGGTGGAGGGGGCTTCGCTGACGTATCGTTTTCGGTGTTCCAAGGGGGGTGAACCGGTAAAGGTACACATCATAACCAAGAGTACACTCGATTTTTTGAACAAGGGGGGACTGTTGTTTGCCGTGCAACTAGACGGTTGTGCTCCGGTTACGGTGAATCTCAACGGGGATTTGAACGAGCAGCCGGAGAACATTTATCGTGTTTATTATCCGACGGTTGCTCGGCGTGTCATAGATGCGGTGGTGGAACTTCCGTTAGGGGCTACGGCAGATTTCTGTCATACGTTGACCTTCCTTCCGAAGGATCCGGGCATCGTATTGGAAAAGATTGTGGTGGACTGTGGCGGTTACCGGGAACAGTTCCTGTTCGGAAAGGAGAGTAGAAGATGATTTGAACCGTTAAATAGAAGATTTATGAACACAGTAGGATTAAAAGCGGCGCAGCGAATCGTGATGGCGGTACTCTTTCTGCCTTGCTGTAGCGCAGTGGCGCAGATGATGCCGTATCAGAACAGTGAACTGACGGCACACGAGAGGGCTGTAGACCTTACGAATCGGTTAACACTCAGCGAGAAAGCACAACTGATGTGCGATGAATCTCCCGCCATTCCGAGACTGGGCATACCGGCGTTTAGTTGGTGGAGCGAGGCGCTGCACGGACTGGCCAACCAGGGAAATGTTACGGTGTTTCCGGAACCGATTGGCATGGCGGCATCGTTTGATGTGCCACTGGTGGAGGAGGTTTTTAACACCGTGAGCACCGAAACACGTGCCAAGTGGAACGAACAACACGCGAACGGCATCCCGGTCACTCGTTTCCACTGCCTTTCCGTGTGGACGCCCAACGTGAACATCTTCCGCGACCCTCGCTGGGGGCGGGGACAGGAAACCTATGGTGAGGACCCTTTCCTGACTTCTGCCATGGGACAAGCGGTGGTGCGCGGACTGCAAGGACCCGAGAGTGCCAAGCATCGGAAGTTGTTGGCGTGCGCGAAACACTTTGCCATACACAGTGGACCGGAATGGAGTCGCCATGTGGCCAATCTCAACAATGTCTCCCTGCGTGACCTGTGGGAGACCTATCTACCTGCCTTCAAGGACCTGGTGCAGCGTGCCAAGGTGCGCGAGGTGATGTGTGCTTATCAACGGTGGGACGATGAACCCTGCTGCGGTAGCACTCGATTGCTCCGGCAGATACTGCGCGAGGAGTGGGAATACCCTTATATGGTGGTGTCCGATTGCGGTGCCATCACAGATTTCTTTACCAGCCACAAGGTGTCCTCTACTGCACAACACGCTGCGGCTAAGGGGGTAACGGCGGGTACCGATGTGGAGTGTGCCTTCGGATATGCGTTTGAAAAACTGCCCGAAGCGGTGGCACAGGGACTGATTACGGAGGAGGAGATAGACAAGCATGTGGTGCGCTTGCTGGAGGCTCGCTTTGAACTGGGGGACATGGATCCTTTTGAGAGTGTGGAGTGGTCCAAGATTCCGGCTTCGGTGTTGGGGTGTGAGGAGCACCGTGCACTTGCGCTCGATATGGCTCGCGAAAGCATGGTGCTGTTGCAGAATCGCGGAGGTGTACTTCCACTCAGTACTTCGAAGCGCATCGCTGTGGTGGGACCGAATGCAGACAATACTCCCTTGATGTGGGGTAATTATAACGGTGTGCCCAACCGCACGGTGACGGTCTTGCAGGGGATTATAGATAAGGTGGGGGCGGACAAAGTGACCTATCTAAAGGGGTGTGACTTGACCGATGAGAAGGAACTTACGGATTGGTTTTCACTCTGTTCGCACCGGGGTACTCCGGGTATCTGTGGTACCTTCTGGAACAATCCTACTGCCGATGGGGAGCCGGTGGCACGGGAATATTTCACACACCCTATCCACGTGACAACGGCGGGACAACATACTTTTGCCAACGGGGTTAAGATGGAGGATTTCTCTGCTCGTTACGAAACCACTTTAGTGCCCGAGAAGAGTGGTACGGCGGTGATACGAATGCAGTACACGGGGGCGTTCTCTCTGACAGTCAACGGACATACGCTTGCCGCAGACAGTACATGGCGCAATCAACCCATGCGTTTTGAACTGCCGGTGGAGGCTGGCAAGTCTTATGAGGTATCGTTGGCGTATCACCACGTGAAGACTTGGGGCGCAAATCTACAGTTTAGCATCGGTGAGGAGCACGCTATAGACTACCAACAGACGATAGCGCAGCTAAAAGGAATACAGACGGTTGTGTTTGTCGGAGGTATCTCTTCCATGCTCGAAGGCGAGGAGATGCCGGTTCAGGTGGACGGTTTTAAGGGGGGCGACCGCACGCACATAGAGTTGCCTGCCGTGCAGCGTGGTTTCATCAAGGCTCTGAAGGAGGCGGGAAAGCGCATTGTCCTTGTGAACTGTTCGGGTTCTGCCATAGCACTGTCGCCGGAAAGCGAACGTTGCGAGGCTATCCTGCAGGCGTGGTATCCGGGGCAGGAGGGTGGTACGGCTGTTGCGGAGGTGCTCTTCGGGGAGTACAATCCGCAGGGAAAGCTCCCGGTGACGTTTTACAAGAACAGTCAACAGTTGCCGGACTTTGAGGAGTATTCCATGAAGGGACGTACGTATCGTTATTTCTCCGACCCGCTCTTTGCTTTTGGTTATGGTCTGAGTTACACGCATTTTAAGGTGGGAAAGGGAGCACTGAACGACCGCACTCTAACTTTGCCGGTGAGCAATACGGGTAAGCGAAGTGGCACGGAGGTGGTTCAGGTGTATGTGCGCAGATTGGATGATACGGAGGGACCTATCCGTAGTTTAAAGGCCATCCGTCGTGTTTCTCTGAAAGCGGGTGAGCGCAAGGATGTCACCATCGCACTGGACGATGATGCGTTTACGCTTTTCGACCCTGCCACCAACACCATGCGTGTGGTTCCGGGAACGTACGAGATTTTTTACGGAACAAGTTCCAGGGAGGAAGACTTGAAGAGTTTACGGATAGTTTTATAAACTCAAGTTTCGGATTTGTGTAAACAACAACGAGAGA
>CAYSOK010000136.1:0-4616 GCA_964432645.1 uncultured Bacteroidaceae bacterium
AAAAAAAAGACGCAGCGGGGAACAATCCTGGCTGCGCCTTACAAAAAGAGAGAGAAAAAAATCCAAACCCCCTATGAAGATAACAGAGGTTTGGAAAAAGTCTACCGGTTAGTCTGTAACCGGAAACTCTATATCTTCATTGAAGACCTCCTTCCATGGGAGGCCGTGAATGTTCAGTTGCTCCATGAATGGATCCGGATCAAACTCCTCTACATTCCACACACCCGGACGCTTCCAAAGACCCTTCAGGAACATCATGGCACCAATCATGGCAGGCACACCCGTGGTGTAACTTACACCCTGCATACCCGTCTCCTCGTATGCCGCCTGATGAGAACAGTTGTTGTAAACGTAGTACGTGAGCTCCTTGCCATCCTTCACACCACGAATGCGACAACCGATACTCGTCTCGCCATCGTAGTTCTCACCCAAATCCTGCGGATTCGGCAACACAGCCTTCAAGAACTGCAACGGCACAATCTTAACGCGCGCCGTCTTGCCGGAACCGTCAGCCAAAGGTGCCTCGTACTCCAACTCGTCAATACGAGACATGCCGATGTTCTGAATTACATCCAAATATGTGAGGTACTGCTGACCAAACGTCATCCAGAAACGACCACGCTTGATGGTGGGATAGTTCTTCACCAAACTCTCCAACTCCTCGTGATGCATCAAATAGCTCTCACGCGGACCTATGTTGGGATAGGTAACCGGCTGATGCACAGCCAGTGGCTCAGTCTCCTTCCACTCACCGTTCTCGTAGTAAAGACCCTTCTGAGTAATCTCACGTATATTAATCTCCGGATTGAAGTTGGTCGCAAACGCCTTGTGATGATTTCCAGCGTTGCAATCCACTATATCCAGATAGTGCATCTCATCAAAATAATGCTTCGCCGCATACGCCGTGTAAATACCGGACACACCCGGGTCGAAACCGCATCCCAAGATAGCCGTCAAACCTGCATCCTCGAAACGCTTCTTATACGCCCACTGCCATGAATACTCAAAGTGAGCCTCATCGCGCGGTTCGTAGTTGGCAGTATCCAGATAGTTGCATCCGGTCTGCAAACATGCCTCCATGATGGTAAGATCTTGGTAAGGCAAAGCCAGATTCATTACGATATCCGGTTGAAAAGCTTTCATCAAAGCCACGAGAGCTTCCACGTCGTCGGCATCGACTGTAGCCGTGGCTACCTTCACACCGTACTTTTTAAACAAGACATCTGCCAAGGCATCACACTTACTCTTGGTGCGACCGGCAATCATGATTTCTGTAAAGATGTCGGCATTCTGTGCCAACTTGTGGGCTGCAACGGTACCTACACCGCCACAACCTATTTGTAATACTTTACCCATTTATTGTTATGTATTTATCCATTAAACAATTGCTTCTTTTGTTACTCCAGATAGGTGTATCCGTAGAGACCGGAACGGTAGGTGTTGAGAAACTCCTTGCCTTCCTCCAGCGTAATCTTTCCGCTCTTGACGGATTTCTTCACCCAAGTCTCCAGAGTGCGCACCATCTTCTTGGTGTCCCAATCCACGTAGTCGAGAACATCGTTTACCGTCTCACCGTCAATCATCTTGTCTATCTTATACCCCTTGTCGGTCACGGAGATGTGAACGGCATTGGTGTCGCCGAAAAGATTGTGCATGTCGCCCAATATCTCTTGATAAGCACCCACCAGGAAGAAACCTATATAATAGGGTTCGCGCGGACGAATGCTGTGTACCGGCAGACTGTTGTGTATGGCGTTCTCGCAGATGTACGAAGTCACCTTACCATCGCTGTCACAGGTGATGTCCTGGAGCGTAGCCTGACGGTCGGGACGTTCGTTGAGTCGCTGCAGCGGCATGATGGGGAACACCTGGTCGATGCCCCAGGAGTCGGGCAGTGACTGAAAGACGGAGAAGTTGCAGAAATACTTATCTGCCAAGAGTTTATTAATCTTGTGCAACTCCTCGGGCGCACGTTTCATGTGGGCAGCGAGGGCGTTGATTTCACGCGTCACGCTCCAATACAACTTCTCTATCTGTGCACGTGTCTTCAAGTCGATGAGACCGTGAGAGAAGAGTTCCAGCGTTTCGTCGCGTATCTGCTGAGCATCGTGCCAGTTCTCGAGTGCACTACGCTGACTGAGATTGTCCCATATCTCGTAGAGATCCTTCACGAGTGAATGGTCGTCCTCCGACACCTCCCACTCTTCCGGCATCTCGGGCAGTGAAGCGGTCTCCAGCACCTGCACCACGAGCACAGAGTGATGTGCGGCCAGGGAGCGACCGCTCTCGGTGATGATGTTGGGGTGCGGAAGTTCGTTCTTGTCCGCCGCCTCCATAATCTGATAGAGCACATCGTTCACGTACTCCTGCATGGAATAGTTCACGGAGGATTCACTGCTGGCGGAACGAGTACCGTCGTAGTCCACGCCCAGTCCGCCGCCGGCATCTATATAGTCTATCGGGAACCCCATCTTGCGCAGCTGCACATAGAATTGTGAGGCTTCGCGGATGGCGGTTTTGATGTGTCGTATATTGGTCACCTGACTGCCTATATGGAAGTGTATCAAGCGCAAGCAATCGCCCAGTCCCTTCTCCCGGAGTTTTTCCAGAGCTTCCAGGAGTTCACTACTGGTGAGTCCGAACTTGCTGGCATCGCCACCGCTGTCCTCCCACTTGCCGCTGCCGCTGGTACCCAGTTTGATGCGGATACCTATGTTGGGCTGCACGCCGATACGTGAGGCGATGTTGGCTATGAGGTCCAGCTCGTTCTTCTTCTCTATCACCAGATAGATGCGTTTGCCCATCTTCTGCGCCAAGAGTGCCATCTCTATGTAGCTGGCATCCTTATATCCGTTGCAGATGATGAGGGAGTCGGCCTCGGCATTGACCGCCAGGACCGCATGCAACTCCGGTTTACTGCCCGCCTCGAGCCCCAGATTAAACTTCTGTCCGTGGCGGATAATCTCCTCCACTACGGGGTTCATCTGGTTCACCTTGATGGGGAAGACCGAGAAACACTGTCCGGTATATCCATACTCCTCCGATGCCTTGCGATAACAGCAGGACATGCTCTCGATACGGTTATCCAAGATATCCGGAAAGCGGAGCAGTACGGGCGCACCGATATCGGAGAGCGCCAGTTCATCCATCACTTCTCGCAAGTCCACCTCGATACCGTTCTTCTTAGGGGTCACCACTACGTGCCCTTCGTCGTTGATACCGAAGTAGGATACGCCCCACCCTTTTATATTATAAAGGTCGGCAGAATCCTCAATGTGCCACTTTTTCATTCCTGTTATACGAACTGTTTTAAATTATGGGTGGCAAAGATAGTAAAGTTTTATAAGAAAATGGTATCGGACAGGCAAAAATTTTGTTTCTCATGGGGAGTTATTATATTTTTTTATGTAGCTTTGTCGGCAAATTAGAATTTATGAAGATAGAATCGGATATTGAACAGAGAGATTACGGGCGTTTTCCATCGCCGTGTTATGTGGTTGAGGAGCGTCTTTTGCGCAGAAACCTGTCGCTGATACAGCAGGTGGCGCGTGAGGCGGATGTGGAGGTGATATTGGCGTTTAAGGCGTTTGCTCTGTGGAAGACGTTTCCCATTTTTCGGGAGTACATAGGACACACCACTGCGAGTTCGCTCTACGAGGCGCGCCTGGCGCTGGAAGAGTTTGGCAGTAAGGCGCATACCTATTCTCCGGCGTACACGGAGGGGGAGTTTGCGGAGTTGGTGCGTTGCAGCAGTCACATCACGTTTAATTCGCTTTCGCAGTACCATCGTTTCTTTGCGGAGACGGTGGGCAAGGGGGTGTCGTGTGGCATTCGTATCAATCCGGAGTACAGTGAGATAGAGACGGATTTGTACAATCCTTGTGCGCCGGGCAGTCGTTTTGGCGTGATGGCGGAGGAGTTACCGGAGGAGTTGCCCGAGGGGATTGAGGGTTTCCATTGCCATTGTCACTGTGAGTCATCGAGTGAGAACCTGGGTCGCACACTGGAGCATATAGAGGCGAAGTTTGGAAGATGGTTGCCGAAGCTCAAGTGGTTGAACTTGGGAGGAGGTCATCTGATGACGCGCGCGGATTACAATGTTCCTTTGTTGATTACTCTGCTGCAAGGACTTCACAAGCGTTATCCCAACCTGCGTATCATCTTGGAGCCGGGCAGTGCGTTTGCGTGGCAGACGGGTCCGTTGTTGTCGCAGGTGGTAGATGTGGTGGAGAACAAGGGTATCAAGACGGCGATTTTAAATGTGAGTTTCACGTGTCACATGCCGGATTGTCTGGAGATGCCGTATCATCCCACGGTGCGTGGTGCGGAGGTTGTTGAGGAGGAACGTGGTGAGAATGTTTATCGCCTGGGGGGCAACAGTTGCTTGAGTGGCGATTTCATGTCGGCATGGCGTTTTGAGCATCCGTTACAGCCGGGGGATTACGTGGTTTTCGAGGATATGATTCATTATACGACGGTTAAGACGTGTATGTTCAACGGCATTCATCATCCCGCCATCGCCATGCTTCACATGGATGGTTCCGCGGAGGTTTTAAAGGAGTTCCGTTACGAGGATTATCGGGACAGAATGGATTAACTCCTCAAGTTTCGGATTT
>CAYSOK010000137.1:0-4613 GCA_964432645.1 uncultured Bacteroidaceae bacterium
GCATGGCCAGAGCATGTACTATGGCAAGAAACTCCCCTATGTTGTTGGTACCGTGCACCGGACCGAAGTGGAACACCTGTTGTCCCGTCCTTAAATCGATGCCTCGATACTCCATAGGCCCCGGGTTTCCGCTACAAGCAGCATCCACCGCGATAGCGTTTGCCACCACCTCTTGAGGCAGTGGCAAAACCGTATCGTTGCGGTAGGAGGGTGGATTCTGTAGTCTCTCCATGCGCCTCCTTCTATTACATGCGTTCCGGCATCTCTATGCCCAACAGCCCCAGACCGTTTTTCAACGTGCGGGCTACATTGGCAGAGAGGGTTAGACGGAAACGTTTCTTCTTCTCGTCCTCTTCGTGCAAGATGCTGAAATCGTGGTAGAACTGGTTGAACTCTTTTGCCAGTTCGTAGCAGTAGTTGGCTATGCCGGACGGACTGTAGTCGGTGCCTGCCTGCTTTACGGCTACGGCAAACTCCGTCAACTTCTGTATCAAGGATTGCTCCTTCTCGCTTATCTCCGTATCGGCGCTCAGTGCTTGAGTCATATCGAAACCGGCCTCCGTAGCCTTGCGGATGACGGAGCGGATACGAGCATAGGTGTACTGAATGAACGGACCGGTATTGCCGTTGAAGTCGATACTCTCTTCCGGATTGAACAACATGTTCTTACGTGCATCCACCTTCAAGATGAAGTACTTCAGTGCACCCAGACCCACGATGCGAGCAATCTCGTTTGCCTCCTCTTCGGAGATGTCGGACAACTTCGCTACCTTATCCTTGCTCATCTCCTTGGCATCGGCAATCATCTCGGCAATCAGTTCGTCGGCATCTACCACCGTACCCTCGCGGCTCTTCATCTTACCGTTTGGCAATTCCACCATGCCGTAAGAGAAGTGAACCAAGTCCTTACCCCAGTCGAAGCCCAACTTGTCGAGCAAGATGGAGAGCACCTGGAAGTGGTAGTTCTGTTCGTTGCCCACCACGTAAATCATCTTGTTGATGGGGAAATCGCGGAAACGCAACTTGGCCGTACCGATGTCCTGTGTCATGTACACAGAGGTGCCGTCGGAACGCAACAGCAACTTCTCGTCCAGTCCCTCTTGGGTGAGGTCTGCCCATACGCTGCCATCCTCCTTGCGGAAGAAGAAGCCTTTCTCCAAGCCCTCCATAACCTTCTCTTTGCCTTCGAGATAGGTGTCAGACTCGTAGTATATCTTATCGAAACCAACGCCCAGTGCTTTGTAGGTCTCATCGAAACCGGCATACACCCAATCGTTCATCTTCTTCCACAGAGCACGAATCTCCGGGTCGTTGTTCTCCCACTTCACCAACATCTCGTGCGCCTCCTTAATCAGCGGAGCCTCTGCCTTCGCCTTCTCGGTAGCCGCCTCTTCGTCCATACCCTCGGACTTGTACTGAGCCGCCAACTGCGCCACCTCCTCGCGGTAGTGCTTGTCGAAAGCCACGTAATAATCGCCAATCAAGTGGTCACCCTTCTTACCGGAAGTCTCGGGCGTCTCACCGTTGCCGTAGCGCAACCACGCCAACATGCTCTTACAGATGTGGATACCACGGTCGTTCACGATGTTCGTCTTCACCACCTTGTTGCCATTTGCCTCCATGATGTTGGCGAGTGCCCAACCCAACAGGTTGTTGCGCACGTGACCCAAGTGAAGCGGTTTGTTGGTGTTCGGAGACGAATACTCAATCATAACCAACGGCGAATTCTCCGTTGCCTTCGTGAAACCATATTTCTCCGTGCGGTCTATGTCGTTCAGAACCTCCACCCAGTGAGCATTCGCAATCACCAAGTTCAAGAAACCCTTAATCACATTGAACCGCTCAATAACCTCGCTATGCTGTTGGAGATAATCCCCCAACTCCTGCGCCGTATCCTCCGGTTTCTTGTGCGACATTTTTAAAAACGGGAACACCACAAGGGTAAGCTGTCCCTCAAACTCCTTCTTTGTCTTTTGTAACTGCACCATGTTCGGTGTTATCTCCTGTCCGTAAAGATTTTTTACGCCCTCAATAACCGCCGAGGTGATAATCTCTTCGATAGTCATTTTGTACTCATTTTATATTTAGGTGCAAATTTAGTGCAAGTTTGGCGAAAAGCCAAAAAAAAGAGACACTTTTATGAGTGTCTCTTGAAGTCTCTGGGAAAAGTACCTTAGTTTATCCCGTCATTCAGCTCAGCGCCGGCCTTAAACTTCACGATGTTCTTTGCCGGAATCTGGATGTTCTGCTTGGTTGCCGGATTGATACCGGTACGTGCGGGTCTCTCGCTTACGGAAAAAGTTCCGAAGCCTACAAGTGCAATCTTGTCACCCTTTTTCAGAGCTTCTACGATTGCATCGATGGTTGCGTCCAATGCTTTCTTGGAATCAATCTTGGTTAGTCCGGAGCCGTTTGAAATGGCTGCCACGAGTTCTGCTTTATTCATAATGCTTTTAAAGAATTAAAAAGTTGTCATTAAAAAACTGTTATTTAAGTGCAAAAGTAGAACAAGTATGCAAAATAACAAATGTTTTGCCCGAAAAATTGCAATTTATAGCAAAAAAAAGTGAGTTATCGGCTTTTTCGGGGCTTTCGCATGGATTTTATTCGTATTTTTGCAGCGTATTAATACAAAAAGGATAAGAAAATGAATTTACCTGCTGTTACGAAGAACATCATTATCATAAATGTTCTCTTGTACTTTGCCTCTGTAGTGGCTGCTAGATGGGGTGTCGATTTGACGGATCTCTTGGGATTGCACTTCTTTCTGGCCGATGATTTCAAGATTTGGCAGCTGTTTACTTATATGTTTTTGCATGCCGGTGTGGAGCATATCTTCTTCAATATGTTTGCCGTTTGGATGTTTGGTCGCATCATGGAGACGGTTTGGGGTGGGCGTCGTTTCTTGATTTTCTACCTCTTCTGTGGCATTGGTGCCGGTATCTGTCAGGAGATAACGCAGTATTTTACTTACATTTTGGGCGATTATAGCAAATACGATATGGTGAATACTTCTACCGGTATTATCGCTATGTCGGAATATTTGAATCTCTGGAATACGGTCGGAGCGTCGGGTGCGGTCTATGGTATTTTGCTGGCTTTTGGTATGACTTTTCCGAACGAACGTCTGTTCTTGCTCTTTCCTCCGGTTCCTATCAAGGCTAAGTATATGGTGATGGGATATGCCGCTATCGAACTGCTGTTGGGAGTTGCTAACAATGTGGGGGACAATACGGCACACTTCGCTCATTTGGGCGGTATGATTTTTGCCTACTTCTTGATTCGATATTGGCGCAACCACGACGGTAGAAACAAGTTCAACGGATGGGGACGTGGCTCTTCCGGTGACGACAGTCGATGGGACAGCCGTTGGAGACGTTATATATATAAGGTGAAAACATGCGGACTCATTCTTCTGAACCTACGTTGACCCCCAAGCGTCGACAAAAATCCCGTAAACCGAAGAAGAGACGGAATCGGTTTGACCTTTTCTTGACCTACCTGTTTGTCGGCATGAATCTGATGAACATGGCGGTGATGGTGTGCTGTGCTTATAGTTCCTTTATCAGTCCGCAGTATCATCCTTCCGTGGCATGTTTGGGACTCGTCTTCCCGGTTGTGGCGCTGGTCAACATCGCCTTCATCGTCTTTTGGCTCATCTTCCGCGCACATCTTGCGTGGCTTCCCTTCGTGGGGTTCCTCCTCTGTGCCGGTCCGCTGTACAGCTATTTCCCTATTCACTTCTCCCGAACGGTGCCGGAGGAGACGATTAAGATGCTGTCTTACAATACCTGTGCTTTTGCCAACGATACGGTTCCGATAGAGCAGTCCAATATGTACGCCTACTTCCAAGAGGTAGACGCCGACATCGTTTGTCTGCAAGAAGCCTCTCCCCACGGCAAGATACAGCCATTTCTGGACTTGGTGAAGCCACTCTATCCTCACCAAGTGGTGACGTATGTAGGAGAACAGCAGAACCCCATGATGCTTCTCTCCAAATACCCCGTGCTTTCGTACGAAGTTCTTCCCTACGAAAGTAAGGGCAACGGCTCCACCGCTTATCTCCTGGAGATAGAGGGTGACACGGTCTGTGTGATAAACAATCACATGGAGTCCAATCGCCTCACCATCTCCGACAAGGAACGCTACCGTCAGATGTTCAACCACATAAAGAGGGATACCATAGTGGTCAACTCCAAGAACGTCTTCGGCAAGGTGCGCAATGCCTCGGCGCTGCGAGCCGCCGAGATAGATGTTGTGGCGGAGTATGTGCGCAACCACAGCAACTATCCCATGCTGGTCTGCGGCGACTTCAACGATTCCCCCATCTCATACACCTACCGCACTATGGCCCACCTTCTGACCGACTCCTACGCCGAGTCCGGTAACGGTCCCGGGTTTTCCTATAAGCACAGTGCCATCTGGGTGCGAATAGACCACATCTTCCACTCCGACGACTGGGAGAGTTACGGCACCTACGTAGACAAAAACGTCGATTTGTCCGACCATTACCCCATTATAACCCATATAAAAAGAGTAAAAAAGGGTCAATAAGTAATTTTTTTGTGTTTTGTGATACGTAAAATGTGAAAAAATAACTATATTTGCAGGCA
>CAYSOK010000138.1:0-4582 GCA_964432645.1 uncultured Bacteroidaceae bacterium
CCGTAGCGGATAAGCATCCACTACGGGTTCTCTCTTTAGCCAAATACACTAACCTTTTATCTAACAACTAACTAACAGCCATATCAATTCAGCAGAAATATCTTTTGTTGTCCCTTATAGGTGCAACGAACGGTGGCTCTGCCATCGGAAACAGGAGAACACACCGTGGTTACTCCCTCTTTATCGGCATGTACCTCTATCTTGGAACCTTCATGCAACGGAGCATACACCCGGTATCGGTTGGTCTCACTGTATCCATTCTCGTTGGTAAAGAAACACGGTTTCTCCGGGATTCTTACCGGCTTTCCATCTACCGTAAGGGTGATTTTAGGCGCCACGGGACGCTCTACATCCTCCCCGTTCTTACTAAACGCTATTCCCTGTAAACTAAATAAGTCCTGCGCATGCGATGGACGACTCCCTTCTACCACCAAATAGATGGCATGCTTCCCTTTGAGCCCCTCCACTGCGGGAACGGCAACCTTATATGGAGTACACTCCTTACGTGCACCTTCCGGCACCTCCACTACAGCAATCTCTCGTCCCTTCCAGATAGCGTTGGCATAGGGTCCATCTATCATAACATGTATCTTGAACGCTCCCTTTCCCGAGGGCGTAAGGAACAGTGTCAACCGGGTGTTGTCGCCCTTCTTCGTTCCCTCGAACGCCGGTACCCCCGCCTGCGACTTCTTCAATCCGCCAAAGCCAAAATAGGAAAATCCTACAATCCCTCCGTGGGGTATGCCCGCCAAATCCATGTGTGAGTCCCAATTGTCCCAACTGTCTTGCAGCCAGTCGTTTCCGGACATATAAGAGGCGTATCCGGCCGAATAGTATCGGTAGGGAGGAAGACCGAATATCTGAAATCCCTCCGATGTTACTTCGGCACCGGAATAGACGGAACCATCGCTTGCGGTTGCACGGTGTTCATGGTTCTTGGAATAGGGGTCGTATGCTACAATCCGAACCATTCCTCCGTCTGCAACTTTCTTTTCATCCCATGTCACCTTGACGGGAGCCACCATAGATTGACGTGCGTATCCATACCCGCGCGGCGGACGATGATAGAAGACGTACCATTGTCCGTTTATCTCTTGAATAGAACCGTGTGTATTGTGGTTGCCGTTCGAGGAGATTAAGTGCGTACCATCTTCGTTGGGAACCACACCGCGTGAGTCCACCAGTACACCTCCACTGCGCCAAGGACCTAACGGTGTATCTCCGTAGGCATAGCGAAGGGCGGAATTGGTAGACGGCATGCCGTAATCGGGACCGGAGAATCCGGAGAAGACCATGACATATTTGTTGCCTACCCGGCGTATGGATGAGGCTTCGAAGAAGTTAAAGTCACTCGGCAACTGACCGGAATAGAGCGATGGATAGACCGTCCCTGCGGGGTCAAGAACCTTGCCGTAAGCCATACCGGCGGGAAGGAAATAGTCGTGTATGGATGTTCCTTTGCGCAACGCCCACATATTCTCCGGATCCAGTTCGTAGGCTGTGGAGTGCTGAAAACCGTAGAAGACGTAGGCTCTATAGCCTTGTGCGTAGTCGGGGTCTTGCTTGTTGTCGATGGTTTCGACAAAGACGGATGGGTCGAACCCTATGTAACCTCCCTCGAGCGTGTGCGTACCATCCTTCGAAAGATTGACGGGAAGGAAGGGACCGGTGGGGCGATGGCTCTTACATACCATTCCTATGCGTCCGTTGCCACGGCTGTGGGGATATAGGTAGTAGGTTTTCTCTCCGGTGGTGGGGTTGCGTACCTCCACCAAGTCGGGTGCAAACATGGTGTCCCATTGTCCGTCTATATAGTAGGTGAAGATGGAGCCTTCATCGCGCCATTGAGTTAAATCCTCCACCGGGGCCGACCACATGCGTATATCGGGACCGCAATAGGAGGTGTATGTTACATCGTGCGAACCTATGACATAGGCGCGATACTTCCCCGGTGTATCGGGGTCTTCAAACACTCGGGGTTCTCCGTCGGGAACATGTTCCCAGAGTGGAAGATATGGATTCTGTGCCTGAACGGCGAGTGCTGCCATGGAGAGCAACAGGGGGAGAAGGGTTTTTGCTTTCATATTTTTATTTTAAAAAGTTTGAGAACAAAGGTAAGAAAAGGTGCGACATAACGGCTTATAAAACAGTGTCATTTCCTTTCGATGTATCAAAATTGAAGCCTTTTGTTACAGAACTGAAAATCTCTTTGAACGAAACTCATTACCTTTGTCCTGTAAATCTAATAAAGACAGACGATGATACAAAATGTAATAAAACAAATTCTCCCTGCAGTACTGCTCTGCTGCCTTTCTACGGAAGCAGATGCACAGAGCGTTAGAACATCTCGAGTGTTCTCCGACGGGATGGTGGTGCAACGAAATGAGAAGATTCCCGTGTGGGGATGGGGAGAGGCCGGAGAGGCGGTTTCGGTGAGTTTCAATGGAAAAACGGCGCAGACCGTTGTCAACAAAGACGGTTCATGGAAGGTGTATCTGCCCTCCATGAGGGCGGGAGGTCCCTATACACTCTCCGTCAATGGAGAAGAGATAAAAGATGTGCTTGTGGGCGATGTCTACTTGTTTAGCGGTCAGTCTAATATGGAGTTGCCCGTCCGCCGGTGCATGGACGCCATAGACAAGAATACGCTTGAGTACACCAACCATCGGGTACGTTATTTAAAACTTCCTCCTCAATATAATTATGTGCAACCCAACAACGATGTACAGACATCCGGGTGGCAGGAGATGAATCCGACGACAGCACCGGAGATGGGAGCCATAGCCTACTTCACAGGACGTCTGTTGCAAGAAGAAGTGGGCGTGCCCGTTGGACTGGTGAATGCTTCGGTGGGCGGCACCGGTGTGGAGTGTTGGATGAGTAAAGCGTATCTGCAACAAGACTCCTTGTTTGCAGAGACACTGAAGGATAGGAGGTTTTCTCAAACCCACTGGGTGGATTCCGTGAATCGCGCTGAACAACGGCAACGTTGGGATTGGGAACAGGCGCTTTTGCTTGCCGATACGGTGGCAACGAACATACGCCGCCATACGCCATCCCTCCCTTGGAAAGACACGAATCTTTTCTCTCCCTGGGCTTGCGGAAAAGAGGGAAAGATATACGGTTCTTACTGGTTTCGAAAAGAAATCCGACTCACCGAAGCCGCCTCTCGTCAAGAAGCCATTCTGCGACTGGGAGCCATGAAAGATGCCGATTCGGTGTTCGTCAACGGTTGCTTCGTGGGATACACGGCGTATCAGTATCCTCCGCGTATTTATAAGGTGCCAAGGGGGGTACTGAAAGAGGGGACAAACGAAATCGTCATTAAGTTGATGGCAGAGAACGGATATCCCAACTTCACACAAGGCAAGTTGTACCAACTGGAGATGCCACACGATACGGTTGCTCTTGCCGAGGGGTGGCAGATGTTGCGCGGTGCAGAGATGACGTCCAAACCCAACGCTACCTACTTCGTAAATACGCCCCTCGGACTTTATCATGCCATGATTGCCCCGCTACAAGACATCCCGTTCCGGGCAGTAGTGTGGTATCAAGGGGAGAACAACACCGATATGTCGGTGAATCGCTATTGCAGCCTCTTCTCCCGCCTAACAGACTGTTGGAGGGAGCAATTCCGCCGTAAACTGCCGTTTGTCATCGTGCAACTGGCGGGCTTTATGGGACGTCACACAGAGGTGGTGCAGCACTCCGGATGGGGCGACATGCGCGTGGCTCAGTGGAGAACCGCCCGGGAGTGCTCCCCTGCAGCTCTGGCTACCGCCATCGACCTGGGCGAAGGCAACGATATTCATCCGCAACGCAAGGAGGAACTCTCACAACGTGTGGCACTACAACTGCGCAAACAAGTTTACCGCGAACGGGGAATCATTGCCGAAGGTCCCATCCCGCAGCGGGCGGAGTGGAAGAAGGACATCGTAAGACTCACCTTTGAGAAGCATCACGGAGGAGAACTTCGTGCATCCGCATCGCTCGCCTCCTTCTCTCTGGCAGGAGAAGATGGTGTCTATCGGAAGGCATCGGCACACACGGTAGATGCATACACGGTGGAGATACAAGTGCCCTCCGGCATGCAGCCCGTCTCCCTGCGCTACGCCTACGATGAGAATCCGGAACTCTCTCTCTACAACACCCTGGGATTACCCACACCGGCATTTCAATGTGTCATTAAAAGATAAATCGTTATGAACAAAATTGACCACCCATGTATCTTCCGTATACTCCTTTGTATCATAGGGAGTTGCTTCGTTTCCTTCGCCTGGAGTACCGAGGATTTCGTATCGTTTACCGAGGGCGATTGGACACTCTGTCGCCAAGGAGACAATTGGGAGATATGCGTAAGCGAAAACGACCGTATCGGAGTACGTCTGGCAGCTCAGAACGTGGCGGAAGATTTCCGGCGTGTATGCAACAGCCACGTATCCGTCACCTCCACTCCCGGAGCCTCCACGCGCATACTGGCGGGAACCGTGGGAGAGAGCGAAGCTATCGACCGTTTGGCTAGGGAGAAAAAGATAGATGTAAGCAACCTGCGAGGAAAACACGAGATGTATTATCTCTTTGT
>CAYSOK010000139.1:0-4572 GCA_964432645.1 uncultured Bacteroidaceae bacterium
CATAAAACCTTATTCTTTAATTGTTTGACGTTGAGTTTTCTTCCTCCTCCGGCTGTGCTTCCTCACCGTGGTGTGCTTGTTTGCTAGCACCGGTGGTGGCTTCTACGCTGCCGGACTTGAAGGCTTGATAGGCATTGTTGACGGTCTTGAGGAATGCACGACTGGTGATGGTAGAGGCTGTGATAGCATCCACGTTACCACCGTCTTTCTTTACCACCAACTCCTGCTCTCCGGGATTCATGCCGATGATGTCTCCCTTATTTCCCTTCTGGAACCACTCGGCCGCTTTCACTCCCAATCCCGGAGTTTCTTGTGTGGCAAGGATGGTATATCCCTTGATGTTTCCCTCGGCATCAAAACCTACGAGCACATCGAGTTTACCACCGAAACCGTTTTCGCCGCCTTGTACGGCTGTTCCTTTATCGGTGGTGTAAACGATGTATCCGCTCTCCAATGTGTCGATGGACTGCACCTCAAGGTCTCCCTCGGTAGTTCCCAGTACCACCTGCTTGATACCGTCTGAAAGCGTTTTTTCCGCAAGTTCGGCAATAGGTCCGGAGGTTACCTTATTAATATATGCAAGCACACCGCCTGCAATTACGGAGATGACGGTGAGTACGACCGCCATATTCGTCAGTGATGATTGTAACTTTTTCATTTCTTTACTACCTCCCCGAATCTTTTAGGTTTACAATAGGTGTTCAACAGCGGTGTGAAGGCGTTCATCACCAAGATGGCGAAGGACATACCCTCGGGATAGGCACCGAAGGAACGGATTACGATGGTCAAGAAACCGATGGCACATCCGTAGATGAGCTGTCCTTTCTTGGTCATAGGAGAGGTCACATAGTCTGTAGCCATGAAACAAGCGCCCAACATAAGACCTCCACTCAGGATTTCAACCACAGGATCGGCAAACTTAGAAGCATCTACGACGTGAAGAATACCGGAGAAGACGAAAGCGGTCACCAAGATAGACACCGGAATATGCCAAGTGATAATCTTACGAACCAACATATACACCAATCCTATGAGCAGCGCCAAAGCACTCACCTCACCCAGAGAACCTCCGGTCATACCGAGCAACATATCGAAGTGGTCGGGCAATTCCTGCAAGCGACCCGCCTTGATGAGTGCCAACGGAGTGGCAGCCGTCTCGGCATCAATGTAAGAACCCTGCTGACCGGGCACCGGCCATGTGGTCATCTGCACGGGGAAAGAAATCAACAGGAACACACGACCCACGAGAGCCGGGTTAAAAGGATTGCAACCCAAACCGCCATAAGTAAGTTTACCAATACCGATAGCCACCAAAGCACCGATAACGATTATCCACAACGGCAAGTTGGAGGGAAGGTTGAAGCCCAACAAAAGTCCGGTAAGGATAGCTGAGCCATCCCCCACCGTCACATGGTCGCGCTTCAAGATAAACTTGGTGATGCTCCACTCAAAGAACACACACGCAATGACAGAGGTGAGCAGTACAACGGCTGCACCCAGTCCAAACACGCCCAGTGATACTAAGATAGCAGGTATCAATGCGATGCAGACACCGTACATATTCTTTTCCACGCTGTCATTTCCATGAACATGCGGGGACAATGATATAATCAATTTATTTGCCATAACTCATTATTTTTTTGCATTGCGTGAACGAATTATGCCCATCACGGTTGTCTTGCCCAGACGGATATTGTCGAGCAACGGACGATAAGAGGGACACGTAAACTGACAAGATCCGCACTCAATGCAGGAGGTGATTTGCTCGGCTTCGACCAAATCCCACTTCTGCATGGATGAGGCTGTTGCCAAAAGGAAGGGTTCTAGCCCCATAGGACAAGCACTCACACACTTGGCACAACGGATACAGGGCTTGGGTTCGGTACGCTTGGCTTCCTTGTCGTTCATAAGAAGTACACCGGAGGTTCCTTTGCACACGGGTACATCGGTATTTACCAAGGCCTTACCCATCATAGGACCACCGCCAATCACCTTGCCGGTATCGGTAGGCAGACCACCACAGGCATCAATCAACTGACCGATGGAGGTACCCATACGTACACGGAAGTTGCTGGGATGTGCCAAACTCTTACCGGTTACGGTTACGATACGCTCAAAAAGCGGCTTGCGCTTCATGACCGCCTCATAGATGGCATAAGCGGTTCCTACATTCTGTACCACGGCACCCACATTGATAGGTATTGCCGGGGGTGCAGGCACTTCTCTGCCGATTACAGCATTAATAAGCTGTTTCTCACCGCCCTGCGGATACTTCACTTTCAGAGGTACAATCTCAATACCTTGGAAGGCTTTGGCTTTCTCCGTCATCAATTGAATAGCATCGGGTTTGTTGTTCTCAATACCGATATATCCCTTGGTTACGCCTACAGCTTTCATGATGAGCGATACACCCACCAATATCTCGTCTGCCTTCTCCAACATCAAACGATGGTCGGCTGTAAGATACGGTTCACACTCTACGGCGTTGATAATCACACACTCTGCCTTAGTTCCCGGAGGAGGGCACAACTTCACATGACATGGGAAGCAAGCACCACCCATACCGACCACTCCGGCAGCTTTTATGCGATTAACAATCTCCTCCGGAGTGAGGTCCGGACAATCGTTCAGCGTAACGAGTTTATCGCTTCTGTCGATAGACTCTTCCCACTCATCGCCCTCAACATCAATAAAGACAGCCGGTTTACGATAGCCACTGGCATCGATTACGGCGTCAACTTTGGCAACCTTACCGCTGACAGAGGAGAAAATGGGAGCCGACACAAAGCCTCCGGCTTCTGCAATCATAGTTCCAACCTTTACTTCATCTCCTTTCTTTACGATAGCCTTAGCAGGCGCACCGATATGCTGAGAGAGAGGCAAGACAACTTGTTTTGGGAGTTCAGCCACCTTAATGGGCTCTGCTGCCGACAGTTTGTTTTCGGCAGGGTGAACGCCTCCAATCTTAAATGTTTTCACCTTATTTCGTTTTTATGATTGTTTTACTTCTACTTTCTGCTCACTTACGGGAGCTGCTTCTACCTTTGGAGCATCTTCCTTAGGCGCAACAACCGTCTGTACAACAGGTGTCTCTGCCTTAGGGGCCGCAGGTGCTGCAGGAGCCGCAGGTTTCGGTTTGCGCGGAGGGAAGTTGAACGCATGGATAGCACCCTTCGGACACTCATCTACGCACTTCAGACACATCTTACACTTGTCAGCATCGATGTGAGCCACATTTGCGTCAACCGTAATTGCCTCAAACTTACATACTTTTGCGCATTTACCACAACCAATACATGAAGCCTTACAAGCCTTGTTTGCAACAGCACCCTTATCCTTGTTGACACACAGCACCGTAACACGGCGAGATTTGGGTCCCTTCGCGCGTACCTCTATAATACTGCGCGGACAAGCTTTGGCACACGCACCACAAGCAGTACACAAGTCTTCGTTTACCTCGGGCAAGCCGGACTCAGAGTTGATTGCAATGGCGCCGAAACGACAAGCTGCCACACAGTCGCCACAGCCCAAACAGCCATAAGCACAAGCCGTTTCGCCACACGCCGTCATGTTGGCAATGCGACAGTTCTTCACACCATCGTAGCTCACTACACGCGGACGATTCTCACACGTACCGTTGCAGCGAACCACAGCCACCTTAGGAGCAGCCGCAGTAGCCTCCAGACCCAAGATTGCAGCCACCTTCTCCATCACAGGCTGACCGCCCACCGGACAAGCAGTACCCTCCAGCGAACCGCCATCGGCAGCCTTCACACATGCAGCAGCAAAGCCCGAGCATCCCGGAAAGCCACATCCACCACAATTGGCCTGCGGCAAAACTTCAGCCACTTGACCAATGCGCGGATCCTCAAACACAGCAAACTTCTTGGATGCCAGAAAGAGTACCACAGCGGCAATCAAACCGATAACACCCAGAACCGTTACTGCAATAAGAATTAAGTTCATAAGCGTAATTTATTGTTTTAGTTATTATTTGTTTATTGTAAGTTCATTATTAGCACCATGTTACAACGCTCCGTCCTCGTCCGACCTTTCCACCAGTCGAAAAGAAAACGTACGTTTGAGTCTCCCCCGGAGGCACCACAGCACACCATAATACACCGCCACCGAGAGCAAGGAGAGCAAAGCCGACACCCCTTCACTGCCCGTGAGTAGATACGCCACCCCCAGCACCACAATCAGCAACACCAGCGGCACACAGTACGCCACCAACACGGCACGGAAACCCATGGACAGCGACTCCTGCACCACGACCCTCTGTCCCACACGGTACGAACTACCCTCCGGAACCGTCACATCGACCGTCTTTTCCTTCTTCTCCGAAGACATGCAGAAACTCCTCGCCTCACACGCCGAGCACGCCGAAGTCTGCGCAATCTTCACCTTCAAGAGGCATCCGTCCACGTTTTCAACGGACCCCTCTTTCTGTATTTCTACACTCATTGATTTTTATTTCAAGTTAATTACGCCCCAAAAAGGCATCACAAAGGTAGGGTAAAGTTGACAAAAGTCAAAACAAACTTCTATTTTTTTGCTCAAACACATAAAAAT
>CAYSOK010000140.1:0-4489 GCA_964432645.1 uncultured Bacteroidaceae bacterium
CATCCGGCTTCGTAAATGCCCAGTAGACAGCGGATGTCCGAACTCTCGTTGAGCAATATCTGTGTATCCATCTTCTTGGATTTAAACGACTTGTTCACCTCCTTTGCCAGTCGTGCTATCTCTCGGTTGGTGGCAGGCGAACCTTCCTGCTTCGGCCCCAACCAGTTCCAGTGACCGTCCGGTTCGTTGACTGGACTTAGATAGTTGATTTTCACCCCATCCGCAGCCTCTATCTTTTGCACTGCGGTGGAGAGAAAACGAGCGAAATCGTCGTAGCAATCCTTCTTCAGATTGATGTCTCCTCCCCTGCCCGTATTCGTCGCCAGACCGTTTTGAGTGAACTGAACCGGCGCCGAATTGCAGAATAGAAGAAGATACGGAACACCCCGTTGTTGCGCTAATTTCAAGAACTTACGTTGTCCCGCCTGACGCGACATATCCCACGAACCATCCGGTTGCAACAGACACTCCGTACGCGTATCACGATTGATCTGCGACGAGTCTCCCTGCTCCACACTCCCCGCCCCCAGGTTCATGCGCCAAAGAGACAAACCGATACCCTTGGGCTGTCCCGCAGCATCCGTTTCCATACTAAACAACCAGTCTGCAATCTGCTCCTGTTGTTTCTCCTCCCACAGTCCCAGAAACTGCATGCTCCAGGCATCCGAAGCCCCAAAGTGAAGTACCGTCTGTTCCGGTCGGTCGGTACGTATGTTGTAGCGATGCGGTACAAGCGATGCACCCTCCGTACGGTGACGTCTATGCATCTTCTGTGCCGAGAGGTTTACGCTTGACAGACAGAGAGAAAACAGTAGTAACCCTCTGATGATGAGTGATGTTGTAGTCTTTTTCATAGAGATAAATCTTTTTCTTTGCACCAAAAGTAGTAAAAAAATCGCAAACCGCTCCCCTATTCCTCCTTTTTTCCTTATCTTTGTGGCAAGAAATTATAAAACGTATGATAAAGCAGATAGACCAAAAGAAGCTGAAAGAGCAACTCTACACCATCATCTTCGGCACCGACACCTTCTGGGGTAAGACCTTCGATGTAGCGCTGATTGTGTGTATCATCCTGAGTGTACTCATCACCATATTCGAGAGTTCCATAGACGATGCCGTACTCTCGGTAGCCGACTTGATGCATACCCATGATAGCGGTGTTAAAGAATTGACACACAAGGGACTGATAGTACTGGAGTATGCCTTCAATATCTTCTTTACGCTGGAGTATATCGTTCGCATCTACTGTTCTCCCAAGCCCAAGCGTTACATACTGAGTTTCTTTGGCATTGTAGACCTTCTCTCCATTCTGCCCTTCTATCTCGCTTTCATATTCTCCGGTGCACGTTTCCTGCTCATCATCCGCTCCTTCCGTTTGATACGCGTTTTTCGTGTCTTTAAGCTCTTCAACTTTCTGGAGGAGGGAAACTTGTTGCTCCTCTCCCTGCAGCGCAGTTTCTCCAAGATATTTGTCTTCTTCTGCTTTGTGCTGATACTCAACATCTGCATAGGTACCCTTATGTATGTGATTGAAGGCAAACAGCCCGACACCCCCTTCACCAACATCCCCAACGGCATCTACTGGAGCATCGTCACCATGAGTACTGTGGGCTATGGCGATATCACCCCTTCCACCCCCCTCGGAAAGTTCCTCTCAGCCGCCGTTATGTTGCTGGGATACACCATAATAGCTGTACCGACGGGCATCGTTTCCGCCACTATGATAAAGGAAAACGAGCGTCGCAAACGATACGTTTGTCCCCACTGCGGATACCGCAAACACAGTACCGAAGCCCGCTATTGCAGCCACTGCGGACACCCCATCGTGTGGGGGCAGTTAGAAAAGAAAAAGTCGTAAAAATGCGGTTGATTGGCAGAAAAGTTGTATCTTTGTCCGAAATAATAACAAACGAATGGCAAAAAAGGAATTAACCCCCATGATGCAGCAATTCTACGACCTCAAGGCCAAAAACCCTGACGCCGTGATGCTCTTTCGATGTGGGGACTTTTACGAAACCTACTGCGAAGACGCTGTAGTAGCATCCGAAATACTCGGTATCACCCTAACCCGACGCAACAATGGCGGCAAGTGTGGAGAACCCATCGATATGGCAGGATTCCCCTATCACGCACTCGACACCTATCTTCCTAAATTGATACGCGCCGGAAAACGTGTGGCTATCTGCGACCAATTGGAAGACCCGAAACTCACCAAGAAGTTGGTGAAACGCGGTATCACAGAGTTGGTTACACCCGGTGTGGCACTCAGCGACAACGTGCTGACATACAAGGAAAACAACTTCCTCGCCGCCGTACACTTCGGCAAAGGAATGTGCGGTGTGGCGTTCTTGGATATATCCACCGGAGAATTTCTAGTCTCCGAAGGCAACTTGGAATATGTGGACAAACTACTCTCCAATTTTGCCCCCAAAGAGGTGCTCTACGAACGCGGAAAGAAACTCATGTTCGAAGGCAACTTCGGCACCAAACAGTTCACCTTTGAACTCGATGATTGGTGCTTCCAGGAGCAAACATCCCGTGAAAAACTCCTGAAACACTTTGAAGTTAAGAACCTTAAGGGATTCGGAATAGAGAATCTCAAGTGTGCCGTCACCGCCGCCGGAGCCATCCTCCAATACCTGGAGATGACGCAACATTCGCACATAGGACACATCACCGGCATCTCCCGAATAGAGGAGGAACGCTATGTGCGTCTCGATAAATTCACCGTCCACAGCCTCGAACTTCTGGGCAGTATGAACGAAGGAGGCGACTCACTCCTGAGTGTCATGGATCACACCATTTCCCCCATGGGAGCACGTCTCTTGAAACGCTGGCTGCTCTTCCCGCTCAAGGAGATAAAAGGCATCACCGCCCGTCAAGACGTGGTGGAATACTTCTTCCGTGAACCCGAGTTTAAGGAATTGATAAAGGAACAGTTACAGTTCGTAGGCGATTTGGAACGCATCATATCCAAGGTAGCGGTAGGACGTGTCAATCCGCGCGAAGTGGTGCAACTAAAGGTAGCCCTCCAAGCCGTAGAACTCATCAAGAGAGCCTGTGAGAAGGCACAAGATGCTACGCTGCGACAAATAGGGGAGCAGCTCAACCTCTGCGCCACCATCCGAGACAGAATAGAAAAGGAGGTACGCCCCGATCCGCCCATCCTCCTCGCCAAAGGCGGTGTCATAGCCGATGGGGTAGACAACGAACTTGATGAACTTCGCAACATCGCCTACAAAGGCAAAGACTATTTGTTGCAGATGCAGGCACGTGAGGTGGAGAAAACGGGCATACAGAGCCTGAAAATAGGCTTTAACAACGTCTTCGGCTACTACATGGAAGTGCGCAACACCTACAAAGAGATGGTGCCTCCCGAGTGGATACGCAAGCAAACATTGGTATCCGCCGAACGCTATATCACGCAGGAACTCAAGGACTACGAAGAGAAAATCCTGGGTGCCGAGGAGAAGATTCTCTCGCTCGAGAACAAACTCTACAACGATTTGGTCAGCTCCATCCTGGAGTACATCCCCGCAATACAAGTGAACGCCACCATGTTGGCACGTCTGGACTGCCTGCTCTCGTTGGCACAAGTAGCAGAGGAGAACCGTTACATACGTCCGGTGGTAGAGGATAGCGATGTGATAGACATAAAGAAAGGACGTCACCCCGTGATAGAACGCCGCATGCCGGTAGGAGAGGAGTATGTGGCAAACGATGTCTATTTGGACAATGAGAAGCAGCAAATCATCATCATTACCGGTCCCAACATGGCAGGTAAGTCAGCGCTTCTGCGACAAACGGCACTGATAACACTCATGGCGCAAATCGGCTCCTTCGTTCCGGCAGAGAGTGCGCGTATCGGCATGGTGGATAAGATCTTCACGCGAGTGGGGGCGAGCGACAACATCTCCATGGGTGAATCTACCTTTATGGTGGAGATGAGTGAGGCCTCAAATATTCTTAATAATGTGACGGATAGGAGTTTGGTGCTGTTCGATGAGTTGGGTCGTGGTACCTCTACATACGATGGTATCAGCATCGCCTGGGCGATTGTGGAGCATTTGCACGAGAGTAAAAAGGGTAGGGCACGAACCCTCTTTGCCACCCATTATCATGAGTTGAACGAGATGGAGAAACTCTTCCCGCGCATACAGAATTACAATGTATCCGTGAAGGAGCACAACGGTCGTGTCATCTTCCTGCGCAAGTTGGAGAAGGGTGGGAGTGAGCACTCCTTCGGTATCCATGTAGCGCGTTTGGCGGGTATGCCGAGAGATATAGTGGACCGTGCCAACGAGATATTGGTGGAGTTGGAGCGCAACAATGCCAAGAACGGTTCATCGGTGAATGTAGAGAACATGAAACCGGGGCAGGGGAGTGTTCAAGGTGGTATGCAGTTGAACTTCTTTCAGTTAGACGATCCGGTTCTCTGTCAGATTCGCGACGAAATCCTCAATCTGGATGTAAACAATTTAACGCCCCT
>CAYSOK010000141.1:0-4449 GCA_964432645.1 uncultured Bacteroidaceae bacterium
TCTTTCCTATTTAGTATTTTATTCTTTACAATTTCTTGACACCGGCTACGTGTCCTTTTCCTCCGGTTAGCTGTTTCACGGCTGCTTGTAAAACTTCCATGGTGGTTGCATCGATGGTGTTGGATGCTGCGGACGGTTGAGCCGTCTTCTTCTTCACGGTGGTTGCTTCTTCCGGTGCCCACTTATTCACTACGAGAATAAGTAGCTTGCCAAAGTAAATCACGATTAGCAGGATGAGAAATACTGTCACCATTCCCACTACCATGAGTTCCAATGCTACAGACATATTTTCCATATTCTATTTGTATATTAATTTAAAAGCTTGCTATCTTTTTATACCTATTTCCTTAAAAAATCGCACGAAGTTACATATTTTTCGTGATATTTGAAAGGAAAATGCACAAAAAGATAAAGGATGTGTGATTTTATTGTGCTTTTTGGGTAAGAATTGTAAGCGGAATGTAAATCTTGCGAATGTTTATTCATTCTTCGCTCTTCCAGGGGTGTGTACGGGGGTGTCGTGTTTTTTCCTTTATCGGATGGCTGTGATGTGTACGCCGGCTCCTGCACATTCGGCTCCCATGGGGGGATTCTCCTTGAGTATCTCTAGACGGATGCGGGTGATGGTGGGGTGTTCGCGAAAGATGCGTTCCAGAATGCGTCCGGCTACGTGCTCAAGGAGCTTGGAGGGGGTGGACATCTCCGACTTTATAATAAGGTATAGGTCGGCGTAACTCACGGTGTCGTGTAGGTCGTCACTCGTTAAAGCCGACTGAAAATTGCAGTCGGCTTTAAGGGTGATGTAGTAATAGGCTCCCGTTTCCTGTTCTTGCGGGTCCACGCCGTGACGGGCAAATATTTTTACATTCTCCAGGAGGAGGGAGGTTTGTTCTATCTTCATTTCGGCTCTTCTTCTTTATCCGCAACGAGAGGCTCCGCAGTCTTTGCAGATGAGACAGCCTTCTTGGTATACCAAAGATTCGTGTCCACAGTTCGGACATTTTTGTCCGGTGGCGGCGGTGCCGTCGGTGATGTACTTCTTCAGTGCTCGCTCAACACCTACTTTCCAGGTGTTGATGCTCTCGCTTTCGAGTTGCAGAGATGCTACCAATTTGATGACGTGCTCTACCGGCATGCGGTAACGCAGTACGCCGGAAATCAGTTTGGCGTAGTTCCAATACTCCTTATTAAACTTCTCGGAGAGTCCTTCGACGGTTGTCTTATATCCTCGTTTGTTTTCGAATTGGAAGTCGTATCGCTTGCTGCCGTCGGGGTTGGTGTTCTTCACTATGCGTCCCTTGGTTACGGTCTTGGGGAGTACGATTCCCTCTTCATCGTCTTGTAGACCGGTGAAGATTTCGTAGGGGTATCCGTTGAGCAAACCTACGAAGGCCACCCACTTTTCCTTGTTGTTCTGGAAGCGTACCACGTCGCAGTCCAGTACTTGTGGACGTACTTCCGTCACTTCGGGGCGTTTGCAGGGTGCCGGTTCTTCCTTCTTGTCTTTTTTCTTTGGAACCGAAATCATGACGCCCGAACGACTGCCGTCGCGGTACACGGTGCATCCCTTACAACCTGATTTCCAGGCTTCCACATAGAGTGTATTGACCAATTCTTCGCTCACGTTCGATGGCAAATTGATGGTCACGCTGATGCTGTGGTCCACCCATTTCTGTATGGCTCCTTGCATGCGCACCTTCATCAACCAGTCGATATCGTTGGCGGTAGCTTTGTGATACGGAGATTTTGCTACGATGGCATTAATCTCCTCTTGTGTATATTTCTTATCCGTGTCGTAGCCTGCCACCTTCATCCAGGTGAGGAACTTGGGGTGGTACACGATGTATTCCTCAAAAGCGTCTCCCGTTTCATCGGTGTAGTCCACATGCGTTTCCGCATCGTTGGGGTTCACCTTACGGCGACGGATATATACCGGCATGAAGACGGGTTCGATGCCCGAGGTGGTTTGGGTCATAAGACTTGTGGTTCCGGTCGGCGCGATGGTCAGGCAGGCGATGTTGCGTCGTCCGTACCGGGTCATCTCTTCGTAGAGTTGCGGGTCTGCTTCGCGGATGCGGTTGATAAACGGATTGTTCTCTTCGCGCTTGGCGTCGTATATCTCGAATGCTCCGCGCTCTTTTGCCAGTTGTACGGAGGATGCATACGCTGCCAGAGCGAGATTCTTCTGTACTTCTACGGCAAAGTCGGTGGCTTCTTGTGTTCCATAGCGTAGTCCCAGGGCTGCCAGCATGTCGCCTTCTGCCGTGATACCTACACCGGTACGACGTCCCATTCCACTCTTCTTATATATCTTTTCCCATAGGTGACGTTCGGCGCCTTTCACTTCTTCGGATTGTGGGTCGGAGTCTATCTTTGTCATGATGGCTTCAATCTTCTCCAACTCCAGGTCGATGATGTCGTCCATGAGTCGCTGTGCGATGGATACGCACTTATGGAACTTCTCGAAGTTGAAGTGTGCCTTCTCCGTAAACGGTTCTTCTACAAAGGAATAGAGGTTGAGTGAAAGCAGACGACAACTGTCGTACGGACACAAGGGAATTTCACCACAGGGGTTGGTAGAGATGGTGCGGAAACCCAGGTCGGCGTAGCAGTCCGGAATGGATTCTCGCAGGATGGTGTCCCAGAACAGTACGCCCGGTTCTGCCGATTTCCATGCGTTGTGTACAATCTTTTTCCAGAGTGCTTGCGCATCTATCTCCTTGGAAACCATCGGTTCGTCGCTGTCGATGGGATATTGTTGCTTGTAGGGCTTCTTCTTGATGGCCGCGTTCATAAAGGCATCGTCAATGCGCACGGATACGTTGGCGCCCGTCACCTTTCCTTCGGTCATTTTGGCATCGATAAAGGCTTCGGAATCCGGGTGCTTGATGCTTACGGAGAGCATGAGGGCACCGCGTCGACCGTCCTGAGCTACTTCGCGGGTGGAGTTGCTGTAGCGCTCCATGAAGGGAACCAGTCCGGTGGAGGTCAGTGCGGAGTTCTTTACCGGGGAACCGAAGGGGCGGATGTGTGAGAGGTCGTGTCCCACTCCGCCGCGGCGTTTCATCAGTTGCACCTGTTCTTCATCGATACGTATGATGGCGCCGTAGGAGTCTGCGTTGCCGTCCAGTCCAATCACGAAGCAGTTGGAGAGTGATGCTATCTGGAAGTTGTTGCCGATACCTGTCATGGGGCTACCCGCCGGAATGATGTATCGGAAGTGATCTAGCATGCCGATAATCTCCTCGTAGGAGAGGGGATTGGCGTATTTCTCTTCTATTCGGACAAGTTCCTTGGCGATGCGTCGGTGCATATCTGCCGGAGATTCTTCGTAGATGTTGCCTTGAGAATCTTTCATGGCGTATTTGTTCACCCATACACGTGCGGCAAGTTCGTCCCCGCCGAAGTAATGCAGGGACTTGTCGAAGGCCTCTGCGTAGGTATATGTTTTCTTATCCATTTATATTATTTGTTTTTATCCAGAAGATTAGATGGCTCTTTGTGTAAACCTCCTGCAAAGCTACAAGAAAATATTGATATGAGAAAATATTTTCAGTGAAAGTTGCTTCCTATTTATAAGATTCTTTTTTCTCTCTCTTATTCGCCATTTTGTGTGCGTTTTTTTTGTATGTACCGATAAAATGTGGTATATTTGCCCTCGTATGTAACGTTTTTAAAAGCGGAAAAGATATGATTAGTATTAAGAATAGAACTTCCGTTCGTAAGTATGCGGACAAGGAGGTGTCGGAGGAGTTGTTGAATACGCTGCTCCAGGAGGCGGAACAGACGCAGACGATGGGTAACTTGCAGCTTTATAGTGTGGTGGTGACGCGTAGTGCGGAGCGTAAGGCGGCGTTGGCGCCGGCGCATTTCAACCAGCCTATGGTGACGCAGGCGCCTGTGGTGCTGACGATTTGTGCGGACTTCAACCGTACTACGGCGTGGTGTGAGCAGCGCCGGGCGGTGCCGGGTTACGATAATTTCCTTTCGTTCATCAATGCGGCGACGGATGCGTTGCTTTATACGCAGACGTTGAGTGTGTTGGCGGAGGATGCGGGACTGGGTGTTTGCTTCTTGGGTACTACGGCGTATATGCCGCAGATGATTATTGATGTGTTGGGACTTCCGAAGTTGGTGATGCCGGTGGCAACGCTTACTATTGGGTATCCGGCAGAGACACCGGCGGTTTCCGATCGTCTTCCGTTGACGGGGATTGTGCATCAGGAGTTGTATCGGACGTATGGTCCGGAGGATATCGATCGTTGTTATCGCTATAAGGAGCAGTTGGAGGAGAATAAGAAATTTGTGGAAATCAATAAGAAAGAAACTTTGGCGCAGATTTTTACGGATATCAGATATACGAAAAAAGACAATGTCGCTATGTCGGCAACGTATTTGGAAACATTGCGTAAGCAGGGGTTCTTGGAATAAAATACTCAAGTTTCGGAT
>CAYSOK010000142.1:0-4404 GCA_964432645.1 uncultured Bacteroidaceae bacterium
CCGGTGTGAAGGATAAGGACGAGCGCGACGAGTTGATAGCAGCCAACGATAAGGCCATGCACAACCGTGGTTACATGAAGGGCCCGGCTAGCTGTGGTACTTGTACTACTACCGGTCTGGGTAGCGTATGGCGCGACCTCGGTACGCAGATTCTGCGTCGTGTCATCAAGGTCGTAACCATCGACGAAGGACAGGACTACTACGTACGCTTCAAGCAGACACGTACAGGTGGTGACTATGAGTTCCAGTTCGACTACTTCGAGATGTGTCCTAAGACCATCTACGATAGTCCGGAAGGCGAAGATAAGAACTAAACCCTATTATTAACAAAGATATGAAACAAATATCAAATATACTACGCACAGGAGTGCTGGCGGCAGCGGGGCTGCTCGCCTGCTACTCTTGTAGCGACACCTGGGATGACCACTACGATGCGCAGTCATCCCTCACCACCGGCAAGACGCTTTACGAGCAGGTCGCTTCCGATTCCTCTCTGAGCGACTTCCGCGAGGTGCTGGATGCTGTGAAGTTGATTCGCAGCAAGAAGTATGCGGTGGATGCGAACAACAATCCTCTTACTTATAAGGATGTGTTCAGCGAGGCACAGCGCTACACGTTGTGGGCTCCCGTAAACGGTACATTCGATAAGGAGGCTCTTATCAATCAGGCTTTGACCGACTTCAGCGGCGACTCTGTGGTAGTGAGCACCTTTATTCAGAATCACTATACACGTTTCAACTACTCTGTAAGTACTCTCACCGACACCACAGTCACCATGATGAACAGCAAGGTGCTGGAGGCCACTCCGCAGAGTTTCGGTACGATTCCTTATCAGCAGTCCAACATCGTTTGTAGCAACGGTATCCTCCACAAGATGAGCGGTCGCATTCCGTTTGAGTACAACATCTATCAGTACATCTGCGGTACCACCGATTACGACCTCGCCGGTCTGGCATCCTTCTTGAATGCTTATCAGGTGGACTCCCTCGATGCCAACTCCTCCATTCAGGAGACCATCGACTCAGAGACCGGTATGCCTATCTATTCCGACTCTGTGATGATTACCAACAACTTGATGCGTGACAAGATGGGTTACATCGCACGTGAGGACTCCAACTACGTGAGTCTGGTGCCCACCACCACTATGTGGAACGAGCGTTATGAGAAGGTAAAGGACTACTTTGAGTACCCCACCTACAACGAATATCGCGACTCTTTGCAGCGTGTGAACACCGGTACCGCTATGGTTTCGGACTTGACGTATAACATGAACTCTCAGTACAACCAGTCCCCCAACGACTCCTTGTGCTCTATCTCTGCTATGCCCAAGACCTCATACAGAAGAAACGAGGTACACAGCCACATCTTCACCGATCCGTTTGCCCAGGGCGGTCCGTTCCAGGGTGTCTCTTACAACGGAAACGTAGAGAAGAGACACTTCTCCGGCAGCAACGTAGTAGACTGCTCCAACGGTCAGCTGATTGTGCTCAACGAGTGGCCGTTCCGTCCCATCGACATGGCATGGACTCCCTCTATCTTCTCTGTATCTTCCAGCAGTAACTTCCAGATTACCGAGGGTAAGGAGAGCACCGGTACCATCTCTTACATCACGCCGCTCTACGCAGCGTTCGGAGACGATGCCGACAACCAGACCGGTTTGGTTCCGTACGATACCTATGCTAGTATCATCCCGACCAATAACAACTCCAATCCGGACCTCACCTTCACCGCACGTAATCTTCTCAAGACTACCTATGATGTCGGTTTGATCGTGGTATCTCAGAACATTGAGAATCCGGATACCCTCACTTGGGACGAAGGTGTAGCCACTTTCACCTACCAGATAACCTACTATACTGCAGAAGGAAAGAAACAAACCGGTTCTGCCGTTCGTAACATCACTACCAGTCCTACGGTTATGGTAGATACCATCTGGGTACAGAAGGGCTTCGTGAACCCCGTTTGCTCCTACGGTGTAGACGACGATTCACACGCTGTTTCCGTAAACATCAAGGTGACCTCTCGTTACAATGAGTCTAAGAAGACCACCAACAGAATCCGTATCGCAGGTCTCTACATGAAACCAACCGAATACGATAACGAATAAAACAATGAGTAAAATGAAGAATATGCATTCCTATATATATACAGGTGACCTGCTGAAGTGGGGATTCTGTGGATTATTGATGCTGGGTTCTGTCTCTCTTGCCGCACAAGAGGAAAATACCGAGGGTGTGGAACAGGCGGCAAAGCCGGCAAAGGGAAAGAAAGAGGCAAAGAGCTATCCTACCACTCCGGTGAAGGGTACCATCTACGATGCCGCTACGGGTGCTCCCGTTGCCGGTGCTCGTATCTCGGCATATAACGATAGCCGTTACACTGCCATGACAGGCGAGGATGGTACTTATACCATTGAGGTGCCCAACTTCGTTACCTCTCTCTATGTGGTACTCGATGGCTATAACGCTGTTCAGCGTGGTATCAACGGTCGCTCCGAGGGCGTTGATGCTTACCTCTATACGACCGAGTTCCGCGAGGACTATGCCAAGTCTACCACGGGTGTTAAGAGTGAAAAGACCGACCGTCTGGACTATGTGGGCGAGATGAGTATCGACCACGAGATTCAGAAGCAGTTGGGTGCCGATGTGCGTGCACTGACTCGTTCCGGTGCTCCGGGTATGGGTACGAATATGTATATGTACGGTTTGAACTCCTTGAACATCAACGCTCAGCCGCTGGTGGTAATCGATGGAGTCATCATGGATATGCAGTACGACCGCAGCTTGCAGCACGATGGTGCGTATAACAACATCCTTGCCAACATCAATCCGGACGATATCGCTTCCATCGAGGTGATGAAGAACGGAACGGCTATCTACGGTGCCAAGGCTTCTAACGGTGTTATCTTAATCACCACCAAGCGTAACCGTAGCATGGCTACCAAGATTGATGTGAACATCTTCGGCGGATATGAGTTGCAGCCCAAGTCTGTTCCGGTGATGAACGCTTCTCAGTATCGTAACTATGCGTCCGAACTGCTGGGTACCGCCGATGTGAAGGCTACGGCTTCCGCTCAGTTCTTGGTGGACGATAAGAGCTACTATTACTACAATCAGTATCACAACGATACCGACTGGTCCGACCAGGTATATCAGGATGCTTTCGTACAGCACTATGGTATCAACGTACAGGGTGGTGATGAGGTGGCTAACTACAACCTCTCCGTGGGCTATGCTCAGGCGGACGCTACCTTGAAGCAGAACAACTACGACCGCTTCAACTTGCGTTTGAACTCCGATATTAGTCTTATCGGTAACCTCTCCATGCGTTTCGATGCATCTTATAGCGATGTGAACCGTGACCTGCGTGACGATGGTGTGATTGCTTCTTTTGAGGATGCTACTCCGACCGCTCCGGGTTTCTTGAGTTCCATCAAGTCTCCGTTCTTGAGTCCGTATGCTTACACCTCAAGCGGTGCCGTTTCCAACTTCTTGGCAGATGCCGACAACTATTTGTCTTCTCTGTTGAGCAGCAGCGAGAACGTTTCTCTGGCCAACCCCGCAAGCATCTTGTACTACGGTGAGGCTAAGAACAAGAATGCGTTCTCCAATCGTTTGATCAACCTGGCCATCACTCCGAAGTATCAGTTCAACAAGCATCTCTATGCCAGCGAGCACTTCAGCTTCGGTTTGAACAATACTTCCGAGCAGTACTATCTGCCGTACACCGGTGTTCCTACGGTATCTACCGAGACCTTGGGTGATATCCGCAGTAAAACCATGTCTCTGGCTGCACGTCAGAACAGTTTCTATAGCGACACCAAGGTGGACTGGAACAACAAGTATAGCGCACACAACATCCACGTGATGGGTGGTTTCCGCTACATCAGCAACACCTATAAGTTGACCGAGATGGAGGGTTACAACAACACCAACGATAAGACTCCGAACATGAGTACCTCTCTTGCTCAGAAGTCTCTCGACGGTGCCGATGACTCTTACAAGTCTATCACTTGGTATGCACAGGCCAACTACAACTTCGCCGAGAAGTACTACGTAGACTTCGGTCTCAGCATGGATGCCAACAGCCGTTACGGTAAGGACGGTGGCGACTTCCGTATGGGTGGCGTAGCTTGGGGTCTCTTCCCCTCTGTACAGGGTGCCTGGGTGGTAAGCAACGAGAAGTGGTTTAACCTGCCTAAGGTGGTGGACTACTTGAAGATCAATGCGGGCTTCGATATCACCGGTAACGACGGTATCGACAACACCGCCAGCAAGACCTATTGGACTTCTCACGGTATGATCATCGCCAACGGTATCATCAACGCTACCGGTTTGGCTCTGGAGAACATCGGTAACAACGAGTTCCAGTGGGAGACCACCAAGCGTTTCACGGCAGGTGTTC
>CAYSOK010000143.1:0-4366 GCA_964432645.1 uncultured Bacteroidaceae bacterium
TTTTTTGAGGACGTTCCACGAAACGTCCCTACACTGTGGATAATCGCTCGTGAATATTATCCTCAAAGAAACCTTCTCCCCGCAATGAAATGGAACAAAAAAAGGTCTCGCACCCTTTTTACAGAATGCGAGACCCATATCTTGACTTAACAAAAAAGTATTTACTTCGCACAGGGAGTCCACGGTTTGAGCTGTTTGAAGAAATCATTCCCCTTATCATCCACCAAAATGAATGCAGGGAAATCCTCTACGGTAATTTTCCAAATAGCCTCCATACCCAATTCCGGATATTCCACACACTCAATACTCTTGATGCTACTCTGAGACAATACAGCAGCCACACCACCAATCGTACCCAAGTAGAAACCACCATGCTTCTTACAAGCATCCGTCACCTGCTGCGTACGGTTACCCTTCGCTATCATCACAAGTGAAGCACCGTTCGCCTGGAACTCATCCACATACGGATCCATACGGTTCGCTGTCGTCGGGCCCATGGAACCACAAGGATAACCCTCCGGAGTCTTCGCCGGACCCGCATAGAGAACCGGATAATCCTTGAAATACTGAGGCATACCCTCACCTGCATCCAAACGAGCCTTCAACTTGGCATGCGCTATGTCACGAGCCACAATAATCGTACCCTTCAAGTTGACACGCGTGGAAACCGGATACTTGGAAAGCTCGGCACGAACAGCATCGATACCCTTATCCAAGTCAATCTCGATACCCTTGCCACCTTCACCCGGCTTACGCAACTCCTCAGGAATCAGCTCGGTAGGATTGCTATCCATCTGCTCCAACCAAATACCATCCTTGTTAATCTTCGCCTTGATGTTGCGGTCGGCAGAGCAACTTACGCCCATACCGATAGGACAGCTGGCTCCGTGACGTGGCAAACGAATCACACGAATATCGTGTGCTAAATACTTACCACCAAACTGAGCACCCAAACCTATCTTGTGCGCCTCCTCAAGCAACTTATTCTCCAAGTCGATGTCGCGGAACGCACGACCCGTCTCATCACCTGTTGTAGGCAGATTGTCGTAATACTTGATAGACGCCAACTTAACCGTCAACAAGTTCTTCTCGGCAGAAGTACCACCAATAACGAAAGCAATATGATACGGCGGACAAGCAGCAGTACCCAGATGCTTCATCTCCTCCACCAAGAACGGCAACAACGTACCCTCGTTCTGAATCGTCGCCTTCGTCATGGGGTAGAAATACGTCTTGTTGGCAGAGCCACCACCCTTAGCCACCATGATGAAACGATACTCAGCACCCTCAACCGCCTCGATATCAATCTGAGCCGGCAGGTTGCAACGAGTGTTCACCTCATCGTACATGTTCAACGGAGCGTTCTGAGAATAGCGCAAGTTGTCCTGCGTAAAGGTGTTGTACACACCACGAGAGAGCGCCTCTTCATCCTCGAAACCGGTCCAAACCTGTTGACCCTTTTCACCGTGGATAATAGCGGTACCCGTATCCTGACAGAAAGGCAGAATGCCCTTGCAAGCTGTCTCTGCATTGCGCAGGAACTGCAAAGCCACATACTTATCGTTCTCACTTGCCTCCGGATCGGTAAGAATCTTAGCCACTTGTTCGTTGTGCTCACGACGCAACATGAACTCCACATCGTGGAAAGCCTGCTGTGCCAACAAGGTTAGAGCCTCCTTGGAAACCTTTACAATCTCGTGACCCTCAAACTCGCTAACCGTCACACCCTCCTTGGTGAGCAAACGATACTGAGTGTCGTCCTTGCCCGTTTGGAACATGGGTGCATACTTAAAATCAGGTGTATTTGCCATAATTTTTTATCTCTATATTATTATATATAATGTATATTCTATTCTTCGCTTCCCTGCTCATCGTACTTCTGGAAGAGGAAGTCATTGTAGGGATATTTCTGTACATGCATCTCCTTAACCTTCGCATAGAGCACCTCCTTGAAGGTATCGATGTTGCTGCGTTCCTTGGCAGAAATAAAGATGCAGTTGTCCTGCAACTTCGCCATCCAGGTCTTCTTCAATTCCTCGAACGACACGTTGCGCTTGGTAGCCGGCGTAAGGTCATCTGCATCCTTCTCCTCCCAAGAGTAAGCATCTATCTTATTGAAAACTATCATAGTAGGCTTATCGCTGCTCTTCAAGTCTGCCAACGTCTTTTCCACTACCGCTATCTGCTCCTCGAAGTCGGGATGAGAGATATCCACCACGTGCAACAAGAGGTCGGCCTCACGCACCTCGTCCAGAGTACTCTTGAAAGAGTCCACCAAGTCGGTAGGCAACTTACGGATGAATCCCACCGTATCGGAAAGCAAGAAAGGCAGATTGTCGATAATCACCTTACGTACCGTAGTATCCAACGTAGCAAACAACTTGTTCTCCGCGAACACCTCACTCTTAGACAGCAAGTTCATCAAGGTACTCTTACCCACATTGGTATACCCCACCAGCGCCACACGAATCATGCGACCACGGTTGCTCCGCTGCGTCGTCTTCTGCTTATCAATCTCCGCCAAACGCTGTTTCAACAACGACATACGGTTCAAGATGATACGGCGATCCATCTCCAACTGCGTCTCACCCGGACCACGCAAGCCCACGCTACCCTTGCCGCCGCCACCGCCGGAACCGCCACGCTGGCGTTCCAAGTGCGTCCACAAGCGTTGCAGACGAGGCAACATGTAGCGATACTGCGCCAACTCCACCTGTGTCTTGGCGTTCGCCGTCTGCGCACGCATGGCAAAGATGTCGAGAATCAGCGACGTACGGTCCAAAATCTTCACCTTGAGTTCCGCCTCGATATTGCGTATCTGCTTGGCTGACAATTCATCATCGAAGATAACCATACCCACTTCTCGTTCCGCCTCCTCCTCTTGTTCCACGAAGGCACGAATCTCCTCCAGCTTACCCTTTCCCACATAGGAGATGGAGCTGGGACCATCCACGCGCTGTGTAAAGCGCTTTATAACCTTTGCACCGGCCGTCTCCGCCAGGAATTCCAACTCATCGAGATACTCCTTGGTCTTAGCCTCATCCTGCTGTTTGGTGATAAGTCCCACCAGAACGGCGGTCTCCGCCTGTGCCTCTGATATTACAAATTCTTTCATGAATAACGTATTTAGCTGCGAATATAGCGAAAAAGAAGATATTGAACAAACATTCCGTTCTTTTTTTGATGAGAAAGAACAAAAAAGGCGTTCTTTCGAACGCCCTTAATCTTTTGTCTTCTCAGATTGTGCTTAGAGAGAGATTGCACCTGACGGACAAACGTCAGCACAAGTTCCACACTCAGTACAAGTATCCGGGTCAATTGAATACTTATCGCCCTCTGAAATTGCACCTGCCGGACACTCATCGATACAAGTTCCGCATGCAACACAATCATCGCCAATTACGTAAGCCATTTTCTTTCGTTGTTTAAATATTAGTACTAAATAAATCGATGCAAAAGTAATGCATTATTTCGACATATGGGCAGATTTTGCGAAAAAAGTTTCTCAATTTGTTATTTTTCTAAATAAATGGGGATACAATAAGATGAATCTTTTTGCGTTTTATCTAATAGATATATGTACGAAGATATGATGAGACTATATAAAAGGATATTGTTGTGGGGGCTGATTTGCCTGTGCGCTCTGCAGGGACAGGCGCAAACGCGCAAGGTGCAGAATCGTCCGTACTTGGATATGCGTACGTTTCACTATGGTTTTGTGTTTGGTATGCATACGCAGGATTTGGAGTTTACGAACAATGGTTTTGTGGACTCGAGTACGGGGGAACAGTGGTATGTGGAAGCGGACAGCTACAACGTGGGGTTCAATGTGGGTGTTTTGGGGGAGTGGAAACTCACGGAGCACTGGGCATTACGTGTGATTCCGTCGCTGTATTTCGGTCAGAAGCACGTGATGTTTCACGAGCAAGTGACGCAGCGTGACACGTCACAGACGCTCAAGTCGACATATCTGGCGGTGCCGTTTGAATTTAAGTACACGGCACAGCGGTTCAACAACTATCGTCCGTACATCATGTTGGGTGTAATGCCGATGACAGATCTCACGGTGAAGAAGCAGGGCAATCTGTTGACAAAGAGTTTCGACTGTATGGCGGAAGCGGGTGTGGGTTGCGACTTCTATTTGCCGTTTTTCAAGTTTATTCCGGAGTTGAAGTTTTGCTACGGTCTTTCGAACATATTGAACAAGAATCGTTCGGACCTTATAGATAGAAGCAAACTGAAGTTTACAAATTCGGTGGATAAGTTGAAGTCCAGCATGATAGTTCTCTCCTTTTATTTCGAATAATTGGTTAAAAAACAGCGTCAACGACGATTTTTCGAAAGAATAAGTCATGTTGAATCAAAA
>CAYSOK010000144.1:0-4344 GCA_964432645.1 uncultured Bacteroidaceae bacterium
AACGTCCTCAAAAATCCGGTTCGTGGTACATGCCGCATGGTTTTATGGTTCGTGGATGGATTCGCCATTCGGAGTGTCTCACGTGCCGGGTTTTTTGAGGACGTTCCACGAAACGTCCCTACTGGGTGTATACTCGCTCGTAGACGAAAAAACTTATTCCCTCGTAGGATAATGCAGATTCTCCGGAGTCATTTTCTCCAACACCTCCGTGAGATATTTACGGCTCTCCCACTTTGCCATGGGAAGGTCGTGCAACAAATAATTGCCACAATCCTGCGGAGCCGCTCCCGGAATCTCACCCTCGAAATCCGCTACAAAGCGGAACGTCTCCTGCATCAACTCCACGATGTCTTCGCTCTCCAGATTTCCCTTCATCAGCAGATAATTGCCCGTAAGGCAACCCATAGGTCCCCAATACACAATCTTATCCGCCCACGTAGGATGGTTGCGCAGGTAGGTAGCCGCAAGATGCTCAATGGTGTGCAACGCACCCTGACCCAATGCCGGTTCGCGGTTGGGCTCCTTCATGCGGATATCAAACGTAGTAACCGTTTCGCCACCCACCTCATCCTTGCGCGACACGTAGATGCCACGCAACAAACGGTTGTGGTCTATGGTAAAACTTGGAATTTTCTTCATATATATCTTTCTATTGTTTATCCTATTTATATTATAAAGCATCCGGCATAGACTCCAAGAAACGCTTGGTCACGCCAAAGGAATTGGCTGCCAGAGTATCCCAGAAGTTTTCGTACTGCTTCCAGTGCTCGTCCGCTCCCGGAGTGTCACTGATGATACGGAAACTAACAAACGGCACATCGTACATGTGACACACCTGTGCGATGGCTCCCGATTCCATATCCACCGCCAAACCATCGGAGAATCGTTCCTTTATCTCCTGCAATTCTGCTTGACTCGTCACAAAACGGTCACCGCAGCAGATAAGGCCCTCGGTGATAGGCACATCGGTATGCAGCGTTGTCGCTATATTGCACAGATGGTTGTTTCCGGAGAAACGTACCGGCAGTCCCTGAATCTGACCATAGGCATTGCCCTCGCCGCACCACACATCGTGATACACCACCTCCTTGCTCACCACCACACTCATGACGGCCGCCTTGGCATCGATGCCACCGGCCACGCCGGTGCTGATGATGCAGTCCGGATGGAAATTCAGAATCAACTCCACCGTACCGGCAGCCGCATTCACCTTACCTATACCACACTGCATCAGCACGATGGTATTTCCACTCAACTGTCCCTCCACATAGCGGAAAGGAGCTATCTCAAATTCGCTCTTCTCTTCCAACATCTCGGCAATCTGTGCAAACTCGCTGCTCAGAGCCGTAAGTACACCAATTTTCATACGTTGTCTGTTATGTAAAACTTAATTTCTGCTTGTTGTAAGCGCTTGCAAAGGTATATAAAACTCCTCAAAACAGAACAACAAAACGTGTGAACGAAGTATAAATCGCCACACGTTTTGTCTTTTATTTATCTTTGAGGGGTCATTTTATCACGTTTGTGTGGAAGTAATCCACATCTACCGAACCGCCCGTCTGCTGTGTCGGGAAGTAGAAGATGCCCACACGTTGACCGCAGAAGTCGGGCCAGTCGAAGTACATCGCCAACTCATCGCCTATCTGCTTCCAGGTCTTGCCGTCCAAACTGTAGTAGAAGGCACCCTTGTCGGCACGGTCGCGGAAGTCGGCGGTACACTTCAGGTAAATCACCTTCTGTGAGAGCGTCTGCTGCTCTATCACCTTGCCTTCTGCATCGCCCTTCTGCATCGCCTTGCGCATCACCAAACTGCGGACACCGTCCTTCTGCTCCACTCCTACATAACCGTAACGGTTCTGGAAGAGGGTGAGACCGGCAAAATCCCCATCCTTCATCTTGGAAATGTCCATCTTGATGGAAGCCTCGAACTGCGGGCCGTAGACGCGCTGTGTAAGGGTGTTGCGGGCATCGCGTATGTTGTGTGCCAACACTCCGCCCTTCAGTCGCAACCAACCCTTGCGGTCGGTCAAACTCCAATAGCGGTTGTCCGGGTTGTGGTTCCACTGCCACTCCAGGCGCAGGTTGGAGCCGTTGTAATCAAACTCGCCTCCCTTGCCCTTGCTGTCGGCGTATTTCTCAGAGGTGAGATAGCGTGTCTTGCCGTTGTTGAATTCGTCGCTGCTAACCACCGTCTTCTTGCGATCCTTCTCGGAAGATGCCACCGGGAGAGTTTGTACGGCATCCACGGTCTTACCGTTGTTGCCCAATACCGGCCAACCGTCTTTATCCCATGTTAGGTTTACCAACACCGGCATACGTCCCAGTGCTCCCTGGTCCTGGAAGAGCATGGCATACCACTTGCCGTCGGGGGTATCCACGATACCGCCCTGAGCCACACCGTTGTTCTTCATATACGGTGTGCCGTTGTCCGTCATGTGTCCGGAGAACACCTTGCGCACCTCCCACTTACCGCCGGTAAGCGATTTGTTGCGCCATACAATCTCCTCGCGCAGTCCGTTACACATCTGAATCATAAAGATGTAGTAGTAATCACCTATTTTATATCCATGATACCCTTCTGCACGCAAACCGCGAGAGGGGTTGTCTGCCTGTGTGTAGTCCAGAATTTTTACTTCGCGTCCCAGCGATACACCGCCCTTGCCGTCGGAAACCAAATCCACGAGATATGCTTCGTGCTTCTCCAAACTACCGTCCGGATGCACCACATACTTCTTGCACTCCGTACCCGTATCCTCGAACAAGAATCCCGGGTCGTAACACATACGTACCTCGTTGCGCTTCCACGGTCCCTTCTCTATATCCTTGGTAGTGAAGATGTAGGACTTACCCGTAGTGTTGCAGGATACAATCAGATAAAACAGTCCTTCGTACTTGTCGTAGCGCAGGTTGGCCGCCCACGAACCGCTGGAGTATTCACTCTTGCCGTTGCGCAGGGTAAAGGCATCGTTCTCTTCCAATTGATCGTGCGCATAGCCCACAATCTCCCAGTTCACCAAGTCGGTAGACTTCATGATGGGACATCCCGGAGAGAAGTGCATGGTGGTGCTCACCATATAGAATGCATTGCCTACACGTGTAACACACACATCGGGCACATCCGACCAGATGACAGGGTTCTGAAACGTTCCGTTTCCCAAGTCGCGCGATGTTTGCGCGGTAGCCTTCGGAGACATCCCGAGAGTCCCCAACAGCAGGAGTGAAATTGCTATATACTTCTTCATGATAAATTGTATCTGTTTACAGTTGGCAAAGATACATATATTTTTAGGAAAAGCACCGCAAAATGCAACTATTCTTTAAAAAAGAGACACTTTTTGTAGAAAACATTTATAAAAGCCGACAAAAGTCTACGAAATTGATTACTTTTGCATCACAAAGATTACTAAACGTAGATATTAATAAGGTATAAGATGAAGAAGATTAGAGCAGCCGTAGTGGGTTACGGCAATATCGGTAAGTATGTGGTAGAGGCTCTGGAAGCGGCTCCCGACTTTGAGATTGCGGGTATTGTTCGTCGTCACGGCGCGGAGAACAAGCCGGCTGAGTTGGCCAACTATCCGGTAGTGAAGGATATTAAGGAGTTGGAGGGTGTTGATGTAGCGGTTCTTGCTACTCCGACTCGCAGTGTTGAGGTGTATGCCAAGGAGATTTTGGCTATGGGTATCAACACGGTGGATAGTTTTGATATTCACACACAGATTACCGATTTGCGCCGTTCTCTCGATGCAGCGGCTAAGGCGGGCAATGCTGTTTCCGTGATTTCTGCCGGATGGGATCCGGGAAGTGATTCCATCGTTCGTACGTTGATGGAGGCGATTGCTCCGAAGGGCGTTACGTATACCAACTTTGGTCCGGGTCGTAGCATGGGTCACTCTGTTGCCGTTCGTTCTATTGAGGGCGTAAGAGATGCGTTGTCCATGACCATTCCGGTGGGTACGGGTATTCATCGTCGTATGGTGTATGTAGAGTTGGAAGAGGGTGCTGACTTTGCGAAGGTTGAGGCTGCTATCAAGGCGGATCCTTACTTTGTAAACGATGAGACGCATGTTCAGCAGGTTCCGTGTGTGGACGATCTCAACGATGTGGGCCACGGTGTTAACTTGGTTCGCAAGGGCGTGTCCGGTAAGACGCACAATCAGCTCTTTGAGTTTGACATGAAGATTAACAACCCTGCTCTCACCGCTCAGGTTTTGGTGTGTGTGGCTCGTGCTTCCATGAAGCAGCAGCCGGGTTGCTACACCATGATTGAAATCCCCGTAATCGACCTCCTGCAGGGCGAGCGTGAGGATCTCATCAAGCATTTGGTATAATTAGGAACTCAAA
>CAYSOK010000145.1:0-4307 GCA_964432645.1 uncultured Bacteroidaceae bacterium
GAACAAGCGACTTAGCTACGAGATGCAGAAGGAGTTCAACCGCAAGGTGAGTCGGCTAAAAAAGGCGATTGCGGAGAGCGAAAAGAAGATAGGCGAGACGGAATCGGCCATCTCTATCCTGGAAACGCGCATGGCTACGCCCGAGGGGGCAATGGATGCCAAACTCTACGAACAACACGCTCGACTGAAAGAGCAGTTGGATGCTGCCATGACGCAATGGGAGGAGCAGTCAATGGAACTGGAATCGCTCCAAAATGAGAATCAATAATAAAGCTACACGTACAATAAAAGATAATGAAAATGAAGATGAAATTTGTTTTACCCTTCCTGACCATGGTCGTGGGTGCCATGACGGGTCACGCGGAGGACACACTGAACGCCGGTATTAAGTTGGAGAACTTGGACACGGCAAACAACACACCGGGCAACGACTTCTATCAGTATGCTTGCGGTGGATGGATGAAGAACAACCCGCTGACAGCAGAGTATTCTCGCTTTGGAAGCTTCGACTATCTGGCGGAGAACAATCGCAAACAACTGAAGGAGATTATCTTAGGTGTCTCCAAAGGCAAGTACGCTGCCGGTTCCAACGAACAGAAAATCGGCACGCTGTACAACATAGCCATGAACAGCAAGAAGTTGAACAAACAGGGCATCACCCCGGTTCAACCCATGCTGAACGAGATAAAGGCGGTGAACGACCGCAATCAGCTTGTCTTGTTGATTGCCGACTACATGAAGAAGGGCATCAACGGTTCTATGATGGGACTCTACATCGATGCGGATGCCAAGGAGAGCAAGAACAACATCTTGTCTTTTTCTCAGGCAGGTTTGACGCTGGGACAGAAGGAGTACTATCTGGATACGGACGAGGCTACGACAAAGATTCGTGAGGCATATAAGCAGCACATTGTCAACATGTTCAAGATTTATGGTTACAGCGAAGCAGACGCTACCGCAGCCATGAACACGGTGCTGCGCCTGGAAACGGCGATGGCGGAGAAGAGCAAGGCTGCTGCGGAACTGCGCGATCCGGAGGCTAACTATAATAAGATGACGGTTGCAGAACTGAAGGCGAACTACAAGGGTATCGATTGGGATGGTTTCTTGGGACATCTGGGCCTGGCTGCGGCAAAGGATGTTTGCGTAGGTCAGACGGAGGCTCTTCAGGAGGCTGTTCAACTGTTGGCAAATGAACCGATAGAGGATTTGAAGACCAATCTGGTATGGCAACTGATGAACGCATCCGGTAGCTATCTGAGCGACAAGGTACGTGCCGAGAAGTTCAGCTTCTTCGGTAAGGTGATGTCCGGTCAGGAGAAGGACAAGGATCGTTGGAAGCGTGCGGTGTCTACCGTAGAGGGGGTCATGGGCGAAGGCCTGGGCAAGCTCTATGTGGAGAAATATTTCCCGGAGGCTGCCAAGAATCGTATGGAGCAGTTGATTAAGAATCTGCAGGTGGCTCTGGGCGAGCGCATCTTGGCACAGGACTGGATGAGTCCGGAAACCAAGATTGCAGCGCTGGAGAAGTTGACTACCTTCTATGTAAAAGTGGGTTATCCCAACAAGTGGAAGGATTATTCCGCTTTGGAGATCAAGGATGACAGCTATTGGGCAAACATCGTCCGCAGCAACGAGTTCGATTGGAACGATATGGTAGAGAAGAAGTTAAACAAGGAAGTGGATCGCGACGAGTGGTACATGACCCCACAAACCGTAAACGCATATTACAACCCGACGACCAACGAAATCTGCTTCCCGGCAGGTATCTTGCAGTATCCGTTCTTCGACCAGTCTGCCGATGATGCTTTCAACTACGGGGCTATCGGTGTGGTGATTGGTCACGAAATGACACACGGATTCGATGACCAGGGTCGTCAGTTCGATAAGAACGGTAACTTGTGCAACTGGTGGGCAGAGGGCGATGCCGAGCGTTTTGTTCAGCAGGTGTCTTCTTGCGTGGAGCACTTCAACAACATAGAGGTTCTCCCCGGATTGCACGGAAACGGTGCACTAACGCTGGGTGAAAATCTGGCTGACCACGGCGGTTTGAATGTTGCGTTCCAAGCATTTAAGAATGCCACCCGTGAAAATCCGCTAGGCGACAAAGAGGGTTACACAGCAGACCAACGCTTCTTCCTCTCCTACGCCAACGTATGGGCAGGTAACATCCGCGACGAGGAGATTCGCAACCGCACCAAGAGTGACCCCCACGCACTGGGTCGCTGGCGCGTAAACGGCACACTGCCACACATCAACGCATGGTACGATGCGTTCGGCATAAAGGAGGGCGACAAGCTCTACATCCCTGCCGAAAAACGTACAAACATTTGGTAAATATATAAAAAGCAATAGATTATGCCGGTAAAATTACCCGACGGATTACCCGCCGTTGAATTATTAAAGAAGGAAAGCATCTTCGTTATTGAGGAGACTCGTGCCGAGGGGCAGGACATCCGTCCTCTGAAGATTGTGATTCTCAACTTGATGCCGTTGAAGATTACAACGGAGACGGACTTGATTCGACTGTTATCAAACTCTCCGCTGCAATTACAGATTTCATTTATGAAAGTGAAGGCACACTCCTACAAGAATACGCCCATAGAACACATGAGACAGTTCTACAGGGATTTCGACACGATGCGTGAGGAGAAGTTTGACGGTATGATTATCACCGGTGCGCCAGTGGAACAGATGGAATTTGAGGAGGTTAGCTACTGGGAGGAGATAAAAGGAATCTTCGACTGGGCACGAACCCACGTCACCTCGACCCTCTACATCTGTTGGGCTGCACAAGCGGGATTATATCATCACTACGGGATACCTAAATATCCGTTGGATAAGAAAATGTTCGGCATATTCGAACAAAGACCGCTCTGTCCGTTACTGCCCATCTTCCGTGGCTTTGACGATGTCTTCTATGTACCGCACAGCAGACATACGGAGATCCGTAGAGAGGATATCGACAAACATCCGGAACTGCAAATCATCGCAGAATCGGAAGACTCGGGAGTGGGTATCGTAATGGCGAGAGGTGGACGTGAGTTCTACATCACCGGTCACTCGGAGTACGCGCCGGATACGTTGGACAATGAGTATAAAAGAGATGTGGCAAAGGGGTTGCCGATAGAACTTCCTCGAAACTACTACCTAAACAATGACCCGTCACAGAAGCCGTTTGTTCGTTGGCGCGGACATGCTAACTTGTTGTTCTCGAACTGGCTGAACTACTACGTCTACCAGGAGACACCATATAATATTGAAGACATTCGATAGACAAGAATTTAAGATGGCAACATCACGGACTATAGAACTCTTGGCACCGGCCAAGAACTTGGAATGCGGCATCGAGGCTATACGCCACGGTGCCGATGCCGTTTATATCGGCGCGCCTCGTTTCGGGGCAAGGGCTTCTGCGGGCAACTCTACGGAGGATATCGCGGAGCTGACGCGCTTTGCTCATGTGTTCGGGGCGAAGGTGTATGTAACCATGAACACGATTCTTACGGACGAACAACTTCCGGAGGCGGAGGCGCAAACATGGGAACTGTATCGTGCGGGGGTGGATGCTCTGATTGTGCAGGATATGTCATTCAAACGTCTTCATCTGCCGCCCATTGAGTTGCACGCAAGTACGCAGATGGACAACCGTACACCCAAAAAGGTACGTTTCTTGGCGGAGCAGGGGTTCACTCAGGTAGTGCTGGCAAGAGAGTTGTCGTTGGAGGAGATTCGGGAGATTCATCAACAGGTAGATGTCCCGCTGGAGGTATTTATCCACGGGGCATTGTGCGTGAGCTACAGTGGTCAGTGCTATGCATCGCAACACTGCTTCGGTCGCAGCGCGAACCGAGGGGAGTGCGCACAGTTCTGTCGTTTAAAATTCAACATGGAGGACGCAAATGGCACTGTTATTGAGCAGGATAAGTATCTGCTTTCACTCAAGGACATGAACCAGGGGGAGCACTTGGAGGAGCTGCTGGACGCAGGGGCTTCGTCGTTGAAAATTGAGGGACGACTGAAGGATGTGTCTTATGTGAAGAATGTGGTGGCGTGGTATCGCCTGCGGCTGGATGAGATTTTTAAGCGTCGCAAGGAGTATGTACGGGCGTCTCATGGAGAGGTGAGAATATTGTTCAATCCGAGACCGGAGAAGAGTTTTAATCGTGGCTTTACACATTACTTCCTGAAGGGACGTGTGCCGAACATCTTTTCTATGAATACGCCGAAATCACTGGGCGAGTTTGTGGGGACGGTGAAGGAGGTGAAGAACTATTATTTCACAGTGGCCGGGGTGACGAGCTTTG
>CAYSOK010000146.1:0-4289 GCA_964432645.1 uncultured Bacteroidaceae bacterium
TTCCACGAAACGTCCCTACACTGTGGATGGCTCTCTCGTAGTTGTTTTCACAAATAACTTGAATACTTTAATTATAAAAAGTATGGAAAAAGTTTGTGCGATTCGGAAAGAATTGCTACCTTTGCATCCGTAAAAACGCGGTAATAGCTCAGTTGGTAGAGCATCAGCTTCCCAAGCTGAGGGTCACGAGTTCGAGCCTCGCTTACCGCTCATTCTTAAAAAAAAGGAATCTGGGTGTTGGGTGTCGTGAGACAGTCAACATTTTTTTTTGAAGTACGAGCTTTGTTTCCTCTCGAATATTGACGCGAAATGAGAAGGGTCGTGAAGGTCGTTTCCTGTTCGCAAACCCCTTTTTGCAGGGGCATATGCGAAAAATAATACAATTCTTTTGGTGAACTCCGCTACTTGTTGTACCTTTGCATACGGATATGGGACGAATTCTAGCAATTGATTATGGTCGCAAACGTACAGGCATAGCTGTGACGGATGCACTGCAACTCATCGCCGGCGGACTTACTACGGTGGAAACGCATAGGTTATACGACTTCCTGGTGGATTACACTCGCCGGGAGGAGGTGGAACGTATTGTAGTGGGACTTCCTAAGCAGATGAATGGGGAAGATTCCGAAAACATGAAGTACATCACCCCCTTTGTTAATCGGTGGCGTAAGACAATGCCCGATATACCCATGGAGTTTTTCGATGAACGATTCACCTCCGTGTTGGCACATCGCACCATGCTGGAAGCCGGACTGCGTAAAAAAGCGCGTCAAGATAAGGCGTTGGTAGACGAAATTAGTGCCACCATCATCCTTCAGGGATGGATGGAAAGTAACAAATGTAAATTTTGAAAACAAATATGATATTACCGATTTATACGTATGGACAACCGGTGTTGCGACAAGTGACACAGGATATCACTCCGGAGTATCCGGAACTGAAGAAACTGATAGAGGATATGTTTGAAACCCTGAGAAAATCGGAAGGCGTAGGACTAGCTGCTCCGCAGGTGGGACTGAATATCCGATTGGTGGTTATTGATTTGGATTGTATCTCGGAAGATAGTCCGGAATTCAAAGGATTCTTCAAAACGTTTATCAATGGCGAAATTTTGGAATATGACGAGAGTAAGATTGAGGGATATAACGAAGGATGTCTCAGTCTGCCGGGCATTTATGAAACGGTGAAGCGTCCTACACGTGTTCGTATCCATTATTTTGACGAGAATTGGGTGGAGCACGATGAGTGGGTGGACGGATTTCCGGCTCGTGTGGTACAACATGAGTTTGACCATCTGGAGGGCGAAATCTTTATAGATCACATTACGGCGTTGCGTAAGCAGATGATAAAGGGTAAACTGAGCAACCTGCTTAAGGGAAAAGTGCACTGCAATTACAAGGTGCAACGTCTAACAAAAAAATAAAGTAGCGCCGACAAGATGCTATATAATATAATAAGGTGTAAACTGCGCGGGTGGGCATGTCTTATGGCACTGCTCACTCTTGGCGCAAAAGCCCAAATCAATACCGATCGAATGATGCAGGTGGGACGTAATGCACTTTATTATGAGGACTACGTGCTTTCCATTCGTTACTTTAATCAGGTGATAAGCGCCAAACCACATCTTACGGAACCTTACTTCTTTCGTGGTCTGGCTAAATTTTATCTCGGCGACTATCAAGGAGCCATCTCCGATTGCGATGCTTCCATAGAACGCAATCCCTACATGGCTAATTCCTATCAGTTGCGTGGTCTCTGTCATATCAACCTCCAAGACTATGATGGAGCAGTGAATGATTATTATCAAGCTCTCGATTTGGAGGACGATGATCCAACGGTCTATAATAATTTGGCGCTCTGCCTGATGCAGCAAAAAGCATACGACCGCGCCGACTCCCTGCTCAATGTAACCGTAAAACGTTGGCCAAAGGATAGTAAAAATCGTATGCTCAAAGCCAAAGTGGCTCTATCTAAAAAAGATACTGTGGCAGCTGTGGCACAAGTAGAAGATGCTCTGAAACTATCTCCTTACGATAGCGATATCCTTTCCTTTAAAGCGGAGCTGAGCCTTCAACAAAATGCTTATGAACAAGCGGAGGAGGAATTTGACCGTGCCATAAAGATGAAACCCGGTTCCGATGCTAATCTTTATATAGGAAGAGCATTGGCGCGCTACTATCGTAACAACCTGCGCGGTGCCATGGCAGATTATGATGCCGCTTTGCAAATAGATAACGAGAACTACTACGCCCATCTGAACCGTGGATTGCTGCGTGCACAAGTAGGAGACGATAATCGAGCTATTATCGACTTTGATGCGGTACTCCAAAAGGAACCCGACAATATGATTGTGCTGTTTAATCGCGCCATCCTCTTGGGAAATATCGGTAGTTACAAGGCAGCCATCCGTGATATAACTACCGTCTTGAAACAGTATCCCGAGTTCTGGACCGGCTATTCCTACCGTGCACAGATGTATCGAAAGAGCGGTAACACACGTGCTGCCGAGTTGGACGAATTCCGTGTACTCCGTGCACAAATGAATCGAAGAGCCGGCATTTCCAATGCAACGCATAAATCGACCCGTACCAAGAGTAATACCGATATAGAAAGATATCAAGATATTGTGGTAGAGGATCGTGAGGAGGAAACCACAAGTTACGCAAGCAACTATCGTGGAAAGGTACAGAATCAAGAGGTGAAGGATGTTCCGCAACCCATGTTTACACTGGCCTTTACCGAAATTCCACAACAAGTGAAACAAACCGTAAACTTTCATCGACTGGTAGACGAGATGAACCGTTCCGGTCTCTTTACGCATCGATTGCTCTTAACCGCCCATGAGGCACCGCTGACCGATGAGGAAAACAAAGAACATCGTTTGGAAGTGGAACGTCGTACCCAACAAATCGCACAGACCGAGCATAAGGCTTCTCTCTATTTTGCTCGCGCTTTGGAATACGGAGCGTTGCTCGAAACTTCTCAAGCGATAGAAGACCTAGATGGTTGTATCTCTCTTGATTCCAAAATGACGCTTGCCTATTTTCAACGCGCCGTGCTGAAATACAACGAGTGGATGCTTGCCAAACAAGCACAAGCCGGCGAGAAGGAGGGAAGTATCTTACTTGGAAGTCCTGACCTAAACTCAGTGATAGCAGATTTGCAACAGTGCATAGCTCTCCAACCCGACCTAATATATGCACATTTTAATCTAGGCTGCATCTATCAAGTACTTGGTCGCAATGAAGAGGCTGTGCAGACTTATACTCAAGTATTGAAAATGGACGATAAAATGGCTGAAGCCTACTACAATCGCGGACTCGTTTATCGCAAGATGGGACAAACGGTTCAGGCACGAACCGATTTGAGTAAAGCCGGTGAATTGGGGTTATATACAGCTTATAGCATACTTAAAAAGACCTCTTTGGAGCCATCTACAGCCAACAATCACAAAAAAAATGGTAAATAGTGCATAGAAAAAGCATTTTTTTTCTAACTTTGCACGATAAATAAGAATAATAAAATAAGGATATGATAAAAATTACCTTTCCGGACGGCTCAAGCCGTGAATACGAATCCGGTGTGACCGGTTTGCAGATAGCCGAGAGTATCTCTCCGGCATTGGCTCGCAATGTAATTGCTTGCGGCGTAGACGGGGAGACTCAAGAATTGAATCGCCCGATTGAAAAAGATGCTAAAATAGAACTTTATAAGTGGGATGATCCCCAGGGTAAGCACGCCTTTTGGCACACGAGTGCGCACTTGTTGGCCGAGGCTCTGCAGGAATTGTATCCCGGTATTCAGTTTGGATTCGGTCCGGCTGTAGAGCAGGGATTCTACTATGATGTGCTGTTGAAGGACGGCGAGAGCATCAAAGAAAGTGACTTCCCGACTATTGAGAAGAAGATGCAGGAATTGGCATCTAAGAAAGAGGATGTGGTGCGCAAGGAGATTTCCAAGGCGGATGCAATTAAGGCTTTCGAGGCAGACGGACAAACGTATAAGGTGGAGCATATTAGCCAGGACTTGGAGGATGGTACCATTACGACCTATACTCAAGGTAACTTTACCGATTTGTGTAAGGGACCGCATATCTTGAATACCGGTATTATTAAGGCTATTAAGTTGACGAGCGTAGCCGGTGCCTTTTGGCGTGGTGATGCCAATCGTGAGCAGATGCAGCGTCTGTATGGTATTTCCTTCCCGAAGAAGAGTATGCTCGATGAATATCTTGTCTTGCTGGAAGAGGCAAAGAAACGTGATCACCGTAAGATAGGTAAGGAGATGGA
>CAYSOK010000147.1:0-4174 GCA_964432645.1 uncultured Bacteroidaceae bacterium
TAGATAAACATTTTTAGCTAACTTTGCGGAGATTATAAAGTTACTAAGTAAAAACAGTTCTATATAAGTATGAGTAAGCAAACTGAAAAGATTAAAGAACTCGTCGAACTGCGCGCCAAAGCACGCATCGGCGGAGGCGAAAAAGCCATCGAAAAGCAGCACGCAAAGGGCAAATATACCGCTCGCGAACGTATCGCTATGCTGCTCGACGAAGGCAGTTTTGAGGAAATGGATATGTTCGTGCAACACCGCTGCACCAACTTCGGCATGGAGAAAAAACACTTCCTCGGCGATGGAGTGGTAACCGGCTGCGGAACCATCAACGGACGACTCGTCTATGTCTTTGCACAAGACTTCACCGTGTCCGCAGGCTCCTTGAGCGAAATGCTCGCTAGCAAAATCTGCAAAGTCATGGACATCGCTATGAAAGTGGGAGCACCCGTCATCGGACTCAACGACTCCGGTGGTGCACGACTCCAGGAAGGTATCAACGCCCTCGCAGGATACGCCGAAATCTTCCAACGCAACATCATGGCATCCGGCGTGATCCCACAGATCAGCGCCATCATGGGCCCCTGTGCCGGAGGCGCCGTATACAGCCCCGCCCTCACCGACTTCACCCTGATGATGGAAAACACCTCCTACATGTTCCTCACCGGTCCCGCCGTAGTCAAGACCGTGCTCGGTGAAGACGTCACCCAAGAGCAACTCGGAGGCGCCGGCGTACACGCCACCAAATCCGGTGTGACCCACTTCACCGCCAAAACCGAGGAAGAGGCCATCGCCATGATCAAACAACTCGTAAGCTATATACCGCAGAACAACCTGCAAAAAACTCCCACCGTCCCCTGCTACGACCCCATCGACCGCAAGGAGGACTACCTCAACGAAATCATCCCCGATAACCCCAACCTCCCCTACGATATGTACGAGGTCATCGCCGGCATCGTGGACAACGGAGAGTTCTTCGAAGTACAACCCAACTTCGCCAAGAACCTCATCATAGGTTTCGCACGCTTCAACGGAGAGTCCGTAGGTATCGTTGCCAACCAACCCAAGCAGATGGCAGGTGTGCTCGACAGCAACGCCAGCCGTAAGGGCGCCCGCTTCGTACGCTTCTGCGACGCCTTCAACATCCCCATCGTCACCCTCGTAGACGTGCCGGGCTTCCTGCCGGGAACCGCACAAGAGTACAACGCCGTGATTCTCCACGGAGCCAAGTTGCTCTACGCCTACGGAGAGTGTACCGTACCCAAGGTGACCGTCACCCTGCGTAAGTCCTACGGAGGTTCACACATCGTGATGAGCTGTAAGCAGCCCCGCTGCGACATGAACTACGCATGGCCAAGCGCCGAAATCGCCGTCATGGGAGCCGCCGGCGCAGCATCCGTGCTCTACGCCAAGGAAGCCAAAGCCCTCAAGACAGAAGGCAAGAACGAAGAAGCAGCCGCCTTCATCAAAGAGAAGGAAGAGGAGTACACCAAACTCTTTGCCAACCCATACAACGCAGCCAAGTATGGCTACATAGACGATGTGATAGAGCCGCGCAACACCCGTTTCCGCGTTATCCGCGCTCTGGCACAGCTGGAGAACAAGAAGTTGCATAACCCTGCCAAGAAGCACGGTAACATTCCACTTTAAAAAGATACACACATGTTGATATTAACAGCAGATTGGGCTACCGTATTCGAAATAGCCGGCATGGGTATAGGCGTGGTATTCGTCATACTGGTATTGCTGGTGTTCGTTCTGCAGATTTTCTCTGCCGTAGCCGAAAAGACAACCAAGGCGGTGAAACACTCTGCCACTGCCGTTAAGACGGTGGTGAAGAAACCTGTCAGCCCCGAGGAGGAAGAGGAGAGCGCAGCCGTTGCGGCAGCCGTGTTCCTCTACGTATCCAACAGCCACGACCGCGATAGCGGCGTGCTCACCATAAAGCAACAGGAAGCCGGCCACTGGCACGAGGAACTGAACGAGAGACTCTAACATACACAGTAGTAATATATATAAATAAGGAATCAGAAAATTCAATATGAAGGAATTTAAATATAAAATCAACGGCAATGAGTACACCTCTACCGTTGAGGAGACCGAGAACAACACACTGAAAGTAACCGTGAACGGCAAGGTGTTCTCTGTGGAACTGCCGAGCGAGGCAGCAGCCTTCCGTCCGGTAATCAAGCCGGTGGTGGCTCCGGTGGCTCCGAACGCTCCGGCTCCCCGCGTGATTCAGGCGGCCGGTCCTGCCGATGTGGTTTCTCCGCTGCCGGGTACCATCACCGATATCAAGGTGACCGTGGGACAGAAGGTGAAGCGTGGCGATGTACTCGTCATCATGGAGGCCATGAAGATGGCCAACGATATCGTAGCCGAGAACGATGGTGTCATCAAGAGCATCGAGGTGAAGAAGGGCGACAATGTGAACCAGGGCGATGTGCTGGTGAGCATGGAGGCCGACGAGGTGGTGGCTGCTCCGAAGCAGGCAAAACCGGCGGACGCTACTCCGAAACCCGCTCCTACGCCGGGTGCCGCTACCGTCACCGCTCCGCTGCCGGGTACCATCTCCAAGATCAATGTCACCGTAGACCAGCGTGTTAAGGCGGGCGATGTGCTCCTCATCATGGAGGCCATGAAGATGGCTAATAATATCGTGGCCGATGGCGATGGAATTGTGAAAGCTATTAATGTAAAGGAGGGCGACCAGGTACAGAGTGGCGATGTCCTCGTAGAAATGGCATAACAAGATATGAAACAGACATATAAATATCTCGGTATCCCGGCGGTGCTGGCGCTCGTGGCCTGTCCGCTCATGGCGGCCGACTTCAGTATGGCGGATAAGCTGGAAAACTTCTTCTCCGAAATGGGTGTTGTTTCCTTCTTCGTGGGTGAGGGATGGAAGAATGCCGTGATGATTGCGGTGGGTTGTCTTCTGCTTTATCTGGCGATACAGAAGAAGTATGAGCCGTTGTTGCTGCTCCCCATAGCGTTTGGTATGATTCTTACCAACTTGCCGGGGGCGGGATTGTTTCACACGGAGATGTGGAACGATGAGTTCTTGAATCCGGAGAGTCCGTTTTACCACAGTTATCGCCATGTGATGGCGGAGGGTGGTTTGCTGGATATCCTCTATATAGGTGTTAAGGCGGGTGTGTATCCGTGTCTTATCTTCCTGGGTGTGGGTGCGATGACGGATTTCGGTCCGCTGATTGCGAACCCCAAGAGTTTGTTGCTGGGTGCTGCGGCGCAGATAGGTATCTTCGCTACGTTCTTGGTGACTCAGATGGATTTCATGGGTTTCTCTCTGCAGGAGTCTGCGTCTATCGGTATTATCGGTGGTGCGGATGGTCCTACGGCGATTTTCCTGACCACGAAGTTGGCGCCTCAGTTGTTGGGTCCGATTGCGGTGGCGGCGTATTCTTACATGGCGTTGGTGCCGGTGATTCAGCCGCCTATCATGAAGGCGTTGACGACTCCGGCGGAGCGCAGAATCCGCATGCAGCAGTTGCGTACGGTGAACAAGAAGGAGAAGATTATTTTCCCGATTGTGGTGGCGATTATCGTGTCGCTCATTTTGCCGTCGGCTGCTACGTTGATTGGTTGCCTCATGTTGGGTAACTTGATGAAGGAGAGTGGCGTGGTAGAGCGTTTGAGTAAGACGGCTCAGAACGAGTTGAACAACATAGTAGTGATTTGCCTGGGTATCACGGTGGGTGCTACGGCTACGGCGGAGGCGTTCTTGAATTTCAGAACGATTAGTATCTTGATTGTGGGTATTGTTGCCTTTTCTTGTGGTACTGCCGGTGGTGTGTTGTTGGCTAAGTTCATGAATTTGTTCTTGAAGAACAAGATCAATCCGTTGATTGGTTCGGCGGGTGTGAGTGCTGTGCCGATGGCGGCGCGTGTTAGTCAGGAGGTGGGTCACAAGGCGGATCCGCAGAACTTCTTGTTGATGCATGCCATGGGCCCGAATGTGGCGGGTGTTATCGGTTCGGCGGTTGCTGCCGGTATCTTGCTGAGCATACTTGGATAAATAAATTAGATATCACGAAAAAGTCCCACCTTATTATATATATAGGTGGGACTTTTTTTATCATGGGTTTCCATCCGCGGTGCATACATCCATTCGGTATGTACCACGAACCGGTTTTTTTGAGGACGTTCCACGAAACGTCCC
>CAYSOK010000148.1:0-4151 GCA_964432645.1 uncultured Bacteroidaceae bacterium
CCTATGTGGTGAGAGTGGGACGTAAATCTATAAAGGTAAAGTTGTAGCCTATGTGGCATATATCCTGTTTTTGGACTGACTGTCTTTTACCTAGGGTTGATGGAAAGAAGACAGTCAGCCAAAATCAGGGTATGTTATTATTAAAGAGCAACGCGTTATAAAAAATCGGAACCTGAGTCCTTAATCTGTAGGAGAACACCTCTATTCCACTAATACAGCAACCCGAAGCTCCACAGAGGTAGAATGTCCGCAGACGCATATTCCGTATCATCGCGAACAACGAACGCATCCTTTACGCCCTGTATCTGCCGATGACCCTTCTTGGCTCCACCCACCTCGAAGGTGTATTTGCCGATGCTGAAGTCCGAAACCTTCGACGACGTAACCGGCTGAGTCGTACGCGTCTGATTGTAAAAGAACGTCTCACGAATATTCCCTAAGTTCGCCTGCTCCCCAACCAGAGCATATATCATATTGGGATTGTCCAGATAAACCTTCTCCGTCTTACCCAGTCCACGCATACCACCCGTCTCATCGCGCAGCTGACCTATCATACCCGCCTTTTCCATATATAAAAGGTAGGAAGGAATAATATTCCTACTCACCTTAATCTCGTTGGCAAGACTATTCGCCTCCGGCTTATAAGGCACATTCTCCGCAATGATGGAGAGCATACGCCGTAACTTCTTGCCGGTTGCAGGCGTCATGTTGGCATATTGAGGAATGTCCACCTCCATGGTGAAGCGAATCACCTGCTGTAGACGATGCTGGAAGTATCCTTCAATGGAGAAAGGATAGTATCCCTCGTGTAGATATTGCGCAAAAAGCGGCAACGGATGCGCCACTCCCTCTATCCGAATATCCCCTTCCAGTACCTCCTCCAGACTGCGTACCGGCGTCTTTATCTCGTGAAACATCTCCAAATATTCCCGGAAAGACAACCCCTGCATATCAAACATGAGTGCTCTGCGACTCAAGTCCGCTTCTCCTTCCAAAATGTCGAGCACCGAGGAACCGGTGAAGAAGATGTGTAGGTGCGTATGCGTATCGTATATCTGTTTGAGTTCCTGCGACCAATCTTCGTACTTGTGAACCTCATCGATGAACAGCCATTCACCTCCTTCGCGAACAAACTGATTGGCGGTTTCAATCAACGAGTGGGTTGTAAAATAACTGTGGTCGGTCGAGATATACAGCGTCTTAGATGCTGTCTCCGGCAGCATCTCTTTGATATGTTGCAGTACGAGTGTAGACTTCCCGATACCACGAGGACCGGTCAACCCAACCATACGAGCCTCCCATGGAAGCTTGTCGTACATATATCGTTTGAATCGCAGCGATACGGTGTCCAGCTGCTCACGCATATAATTTATAAGTGTAATATCCATACGTCCTTCCTTTAATTTGCACTGTGAAAAGTGCACATTCTGTGCTTCCGTGCACTTTCCACAGTGCAAATATGGTGCTTTTTGTCGTTTTGTGCAAGAAAAAACGGGAAAAACTGATAGGTAAGAGCCTATTTTTTCAGTTCCTCTCCTCCTAAAGCGCCAAGTTAGGAAGTGAAAACGCACCAAAATAGGAAATAACTAACTCAAGTTTCGTATTTGTGTACATAATTCGGATACACGTCATTTCGTGGTTACATCCATAGCTTGTGTCGCACAGGGTGTTGGAACGGACGATTTTTGCCCGGTTATGCTTTGCAACACAATTTTGTAGGTCCTGAGAGTTAAAAACACACTAAACTTGAACTTTTTGTTCGTTTTCTTTGTTGCTATTATCGAATTTCAAAAAAAAGAACTATTTTTGCAATTACAAATTAAATCAAACGACTATGGCAGAAAGACAAATTAGTAGAATGAATGTGTGGGGGGGTAAAAATTTTATGAATAAAAATAGACGAATAAAAACAAGCTTGACCCTAACCCTTCTGGGATGTTTCTTCTTAGTACCTGTGCAAGCACAAGAAATAGACTCTGTGGCTTACAACAAGTGGATGAACGATGTGGTCGTAACAGCCAAAATTCCTCTATATCAAACAAAAGCGGATGTCATGATTTATAACGTGGCACGCGATAGCTCCCTAGTTGACAAGGACAGCTACGAGGCACTAAAGTATGCCCCACTCATCATAGCCGAACGCAATGGAACCGTACGTGCCGTGGGGGACCAATCCATAGAATACCTGGTGAACGGTATGCACGACAATGCCATCTCCGGCAACATTCACGATGCTCTGGAATCCCTCCCCGCAAAGTATCTAAAACGTATAGAAGTTCGTAGAGAACGTTCTATAGAAGGAAAAGAAATCTTACAAGTCAACTTCGTTACCAAGGGAAGACTGATGGGATATCGTGGTGTCGTAAACTCTACACTCTACGATGATAGATGGCGCAGCGGAGCCTATGCTTTTACAAAATATAAGCGCATAGGTATGTCTCTTTCCTATTATAACCAGTGGGAATGGGGACACAACAAACGCACCGATACCGAAGAACATAGAGACGGCGATACACCCCTCTCACTTGTGAACCGCAGCAAGAAGGAGGGCGCATACAAGGTGGATATGCACAACATAGAGCTAAATCTTAGCTATGAAGTCGGTCCTCTGAAAGTCTTCACATTGTATGGACGAGCTCTGTACAAATCCAATCCACGTATAGACGGTACCGTTTGGGGATTGGCGCAGAGTGCTAGCGGAGATCTTACGTATGCCTATCGGCAAGACGAACGTTATCGGGTGAATAACGATGCCGAGTACACACTCACGTTTGATTACGAACAATTGTTCGGAGAAGAGGGCAAAAACGGTAAGTTCTATGCGGAGTATGAGTACTATCGTCGCCCGGTTAATGCGGTAACGCAGGAGAACTATACCAATCTAGAGTATGCATCGACCGATTATGTGTCGGATTTCTATGACATGACGGAGCATCTGCGTAAGTACGTGGACTGGCACAGTTTTAGTCTTTCTTATCGTCGTAAGTTGAACGGACATGAATTCTATCTGGAAGAACTTCTTCGCTACCGCAACGAGGAGGAAGATATAAACAACGAAGCTCTATACAACTATCGACCGGATGCGTATACGACTGTGACACAGACGCAGTACGACCACCGTCAATGGGCCAATCTCAGCAAGATGGGGTATGCCTTCAGTAACCGTCGGTTGAAGGTACGTGCCGGGGGTACGTACACCTATATGCACGATGTTTCCAAACAGGAGGAGATAAAGAATCGTTTCTCTTTTGACCAGTCGTACATCACTCCCTATGTAGATGCCAACTATGTCTTTTCGGGTAAAGCTTCTCTCTATGTATCGTATGCACAGGGAAGACAGGTGCCGGGCATCGGAGCACTGAATCCGTATGTATATACCAATGTACCCGGGGAGGTGAGTTACGGAAATCCAAATCTAAAAGCGGAAACCTCGCATGCCTTTTCTGTATCTCCCACATTGAGAGTGCGTAAAGTGAATCTGTACGGTGGCTTGACATACACCAAATCGAGCAATCTTATTTTGGAACATACATTCCTACAAGACAACCTCTTACATCGTACAAAAGACAATTTGGGTAAGCGTGATGAGGTGAAACTCCAAGTCAATGCTTCGTCGAAGTGTACTCGAACTACCTGGGGGCGTGTTGGCGCAAGGCTTTACTACACCAACTACCGAGCCACCTCCATGTATCAGCGCAACGATGGTTTCACCTTCACTTGCGAAGGTTCGGTGGAGCAGGAGTTATCACACAATTTTGATATTTCTGCCAGTGCAGGTTACAACACTCCGTGGATATTCCTTCAGGGAGAGGGCGGACGTAGTTATTACTACGGTTTGCGACTAGACAAGTCGTACCCCAAACAGCGCCTTACGGTGGGAATATCTGCCAACAGTTTCATACCTATTCACTACACCAAACGTCACGAGTCGTATAGCGAAGGCTATTCCAGTATCACTTACAACCGCTATTACCAAGCGAGTTTTCAAGTGAACGTAAGTTGGCGTTTTGGAAAACTAAAAGCTGAACAACGTGAAACGGACAAGGTGATTGAGCACAATGATATCAAGCAAAGCTATGATGAATAGTGCAAGTAGATAACTCAAGTTTCGGATTTACCTAAGTCTTTGATTTATATATCCTTCTTCGACT
>CAYSOK010000149.1:0-4148 GCA_964432645.1 uncultured Bacteroidaceae bacterium
GTTGGATGGCTCTCTCGTGGATGGATACACAAACCCACGAACAAGACTGCGTTTTGCGCCGGAATTATCCCTACTTCAAAAAAACAAAAAACACCGCCAATACCAAACAGACAAACGCAGCTATGTGGTTCCAGTGCAGATGCTCGCCTTGAAACATAAACGTGGCAATGACAGTAAACACAATCAGTGAAATAACCTCCTGAATCACCTTCAGTTGCATCACACTAAACGGACCACCGTTCTCGCGGAAACCTATTCGGTTGGCAGGAACCTGGAGGGAATACTCAAACAGCGCAATCCCCCAACTAAAAAGAACCACCGCGAACAACGGCCAATTGTCACACAACTTCATCTCCTTCAACTTTAAGTGACCATACCACGCCAACGTCATAAATATGTTTGAACCTATCAATAGGCAAACCGTATAAAAAGCCTTCATCTTTGATTGATCTAAAAAAGAAGTTGCCCCAACCCCCTCTAAGTAAAAGGGGAAGGGGCAATCTTCGTGCAGTTTGTTATTTTTCTAGATATTTTGAAGTCTACTTCGTAAGAGCCTCCGTCATACCTGCAGCAGCCTTTCTACCATCACCCATAGCCAAGATAACGGTAGCACCACCGCGAACGATATCACCACCTGCAAAGATGGTGTGGATATTACTCTCCATGTTCTCGTTCACTACAATTGTGTTCTTACGACCCAACTCCAATCCCTGGATAGAAGTCGGTACAATCGGGTTTGGAGACACACCGACAGCCACAATAGCAGCATCGATATCCAGCGTAACCGTGGCACCCGGAATAGGCTGCGGAGAACGACGACCGGACGCATCCGGCTCACCCAACTCCATCTTTTGCAGCACTACAGCACGTACGTTGCCCTTCTCATCTGCCAGATATTCAATAGGATTGTGCAGTGTCATGAACTCTATGCCCTCCTCCTTGGCATGTTTCACCTCCTCCAGACGAGCAGGCATCTCAGCCTCGGAACGACGGTAAACGATGTACACCTTCTCGGCGCCCAGACGCTTGGCCGTACGACAAGAGTCCATAGCAGTGTTACCACCGCCCACAACCATCACGTTTTTCGCCTTGTTAATCGGCGTATCAGTGTCCGCATTGGAAGCATCCATCAAGTTGATACGAGTAAGATACTCGTTGGAAGACATGATGTTGATATAGTTCTCACCCGGAATATTCATGAAGTTCGGCAGTCCCGCACCGGAAGCTACAAAGATACCCTTGAAGCCCTCAGCCTGCAGTTCCTCCACCGTGATGGTCTTACCCACGATGCAATCCTTCACGAACTCAACTCCCATCTTGCGAAGGTTGTCAATCTCCACATCTACAATCTTGTTCGGGAGACGGAACTCCGGAATACCGTACTTCAGCACACCACCAATCTCGTGCAGTGCCTCAAATACCGTCACATCGAAACCGTTCTTCGCCATGTCTCCTGCAAAAGACAGACCGGCAGGACCGGATCCAACAACAGCCACCTTGATGTTTTTCTTTTCCGCGATCTCCGGAAGAGAAGTGTGACCGCTCTCGCGCTCAAAGTCGGCAGCGAAACGCTCCAGATAACCGATAGCCACTGCAGGCTCGTTCATCTTGAGGTGGATACACTGACTCTCGCACTGCTTCTCCTGTGGACATACACGTCCACACACAGCCGGCAGGGCAGAGGTAGACTTCAGTACACGAGCTGCATTCAAGAACTCACCACGCTCTATGTTCTTAACGAAGGAAGGTATGTTGATGCCTACCGGACAACCCTGCATACAAGTGGGGTTGGCGCAGTCCAAACAACGCTTTGCCTCGGTCAAAGCCTGCTCGCGAGTAAGACCCGTGTTTACCTCCTCGGTACGAGTGGTAGCACGGTATACCGGATCCAGCTCGTTCATCTTAACACGCTCAATAGCAGTACGCTCCTTCGGTTTCATACTCTTTCTAATCTCCTCGCGCCAAGCAGCCTTGCGGTCGGTCAACTCAGAGAGAGGAGTGGTTGTATCCATGTCCTTAGCCTCCTTGTTCAGCAACTCATCTGCTACCAATGCCTGTGTACCCTTGCATACAGGTGCATCGTTGACGTGTGCCATAGCCTCTTGCTCCAATTGTTTGAAAGCCCCGGCACGCTTCAGCATCTCGTCGAAGTCCACCTGGTGACCGTCAAACTCCGGACCATCCACGCACACAAACTTCGTTTTGCCACCCACCGTGATACGACATGCACCGCACATACCGGTACCGTCCACCATGATGGTGTTCAGGGAAACATCCGTAGGAATCTCGTATTTCTTGGTCAGCAGACAGCAGAACTTCATCATGATGGCCGGACCGATGGCGAAGCACTTATCTACCTTTTCGCGCTGTATAACTTCCTCCATACCAACGGTTACCACACCCTTCTTGCCGTAGGAGCCATCATCGGTCATGACGATTACTTCATCGGATGCAGCACGCACTTCGTCCTCCAGAATGATGAGGTCTTTACTACGACCTGCAATCACACTGATGACACGGTTTCCGGCAGCCTTAAGTGCCTGGATGATAGGAAGCATAGGAGCTGTTCCTACACCACCGCCTGCGCACAACACGGTACCATAGTTTTCGATATGGGTGGCACGTCCCAACGGACCTACCACATCGGTAATCTCGTCACCCACGTTCAGATTACATAAGCGGGTGGAAGAGAGTCCCACGGTCTGGATTACTAAGGTTATGGTGCCTTTTACCGGGTCGCTTCCGGCGATGGTCAACGGAATACGTTCACCCTGTTCGCCCACGCGTACAATCACAAAGTGACCGGCTTTGCGGCTCTTTGCGATGAGAGGTGCTTCAACTTCCAGTTTGAAAACCTTCTCGGAGAATTGCACCTTGGATACAATCTTATTCATCTTATTTTATTTATACTATTCTTAATCGATAATCTCAAATCCGGTGTACGGTACGAGTACTTTCGGCACAACGATGCCTTCCGGTGTTTGGTTGTTCTCCAACAGTGCGGCTACGATGCGCGGCAGAGCCAGTGCAGAGCCGTTCAGTGTGTGGCACAGTTCTATCTTCTTGTCTTCGGCACGGCGATATCTACACTTCAGACGGTTGGCCTGATAGGTGTCGAAATTGGATACTGAGGATACTTCCAACCAGCGTTTTTGTGCTGCGGAGTATACTTCGAAGTCGAAACAGGTAGAGGATGTGAAGCTCATATCGCCACCGCACAAGTGCAAGATGCGATAGGGGAGCTCCAGCTTCCGGAGCAGTCCCTCCACGTGTGCCAACATCTCCTTGTGGCTCTCGGCTGAGTGCTCGGGAGTATCTATGCGAACAATCTCAATCTTAGAGAATTCGTGCAGACGGTTGAGTCCACGCACGTCTTTACCGTAAGAACCGGCTTCGCGACGGAAGCACTGTGTGTATGCAGTGTTCTTGATGGGCAGGTCTTTCTCGTCCAGAATGACGTCACGATAGATGTTGGTAACAGGTACCTCGGCGGTTGGGATGAGATAGAGGTCGTCCAGGTTGCAGTGGTACATCTGTCCCTCCTTGTCGGGCAGCTGACCGGTGCCGTAACCGGAGTCGGCGTTGACTACGGTAGGAGGCATAATCTCCTCATAACCGGCCTTGCTGGCTTCAGCCAGGAAGAAGTTGATAAGGGCGCGTTGCAACTTGGCTCCTTTGCCGCGGTATACGGGGAATCCTGCGCCGGTGATTTTTACACCCAGGTCGAAGTCAATCAAGTTGTACTTCTTGGCTAACTCCCAGTGTGGCAGGCTGTCTGCGGGGAGTTCGGGGATTTCCGGTACAATCTTTACGATTTTGTTATCCTCGGCCGTAGCACCTTCCGGTACTTCCGGATATGGGATGTTGGGGATAGCGCAGAGTTTCTCCACGAGGGTCTTCTGTGCTTCGTCCATCTTATCTTGCAGCGACTTGCTTTGTTCCTTCAGTTTTGCCACCTCTTGTTTGATGGTTTCAGCCTCCTCTTTCTTACCGGCTTTCATCAGAGCACCGATTTCAGAAGCTTTCTTTTTGCTCTCGGACAGGACGTTGTCGAGTGCCATCTGTGCCTCGCGACGTGCCTTGTCTATACCCATCACTTCTTCGATAGCTTCCTTAGCTCCTTTGAAGTGTTTTTTCTCCAAACCGGC
>CAYSOK010000150.1:0-4005 GCA_964432645.1 uncultured Bacteroidaceae bacterium
CGTCCGGTGCGGGTCAGCACATCGTGGTTGATGCATCCCTCGCATCCCTTCCAGAAGGCCTCGTCGTCGGTCAAGTCGGCAAAAGTCACCGGCTTGTAGCCCAATTGGGTGTTCATAGCCATCACGGCGGCACCACTGGTCAGACTGAATATCTTGGCATGCGGCCAACGGGTGCGAGCCAGTGTAAAGGTCATATCCTTGATACGCTTAGCCAGTCCCAGTCCGCGGAAATCCGGATGTACAATCAGTCCGCTGGTAGTGACATATTGTTTGTTTCCCCAGGTCTCTATGTAGCTAAACCCGGCAAATCTGTCTCCCTGCAGTGCTATCACTGCCTTCGCCTCTTTCATCTTGGTAGCCACATACTCGTGGGTTCTCTTGGCGATACCTGTGCCGCGAACCTTCGCAGCTTCTTCTATGGTTGTTAGGATTGTATCGACGTACTTCTCATGCGATGCGTCGGCAACCAGTACTTCTATTTCGTTCATTTTTTGTACTTACCCTAAACTTTACTGTCTTTTAAAATTATATTGTGATATTTTTCTCTATTCTATTTTATCTCAGATCCGGGATGACGTGTAGGAGAGCCTGTCTCACGCGGTCGCGGCTAGCGTCTTCGGTGAGTACCATCAGGATGGTGTCGTCTCCGGCGATGGTTCCCAGGATGTCGCGTATTTCGGCGTTGTCTATATCGTACGCCATGCTGCTGGCATATCCCGGTCGAGTCTTCATGACCGCCAGGTTGCCGGAGAAATCGAGCGATACAAAGCCGGTGTGTAGCATCATATTGGGGATAGATTCGTGGGTGTCCACCACGCGTTTGTACATGGTGTTATTGGGCAGCACATACATATAGCTGCCATCCATGCTGCTAGCTTTTGCCACTTTCAGTTGCTTCAAATCGCGTGAGAGGGTGGCTTGTGTTACAGCGAATCCTGCCTTATCCAATTCTTGCAACAACTCTTCCTGACTTCCTATTTGATTGGATGATATAATCAGTTTAATGGCGGTCAGTCGGCTGTTCTTGTTTCCCATATTTCCCATTTCTATGTATAAATATACTTTAATCGGCTACAAAATTACGAAAATATTCCGTACGTTGTATAGGGAATAGGGAAATAAATGCATTGAGAATGTTACTTTTTCGTGTTTGTGTATGGGAGATGTAGGCGGAATTGCACAAAACGGTAATAATTATGCAAGAATATGCAGCGGATACTCGCTCGTGTAAACGAAAATGCGGAGCATTCATGCTCCGCATTTTTCTAAAAAAAGATGTATAAAGCTTGGTTGGACTACCTGGATTCGAACCAGGAATGACAGAACCAAAACCTGTAGTGTTACCATTACACCATAGTCCAAGCCTCGCACTCCATTCGGAAATGCGATGCAAAGATACGGCAGTTTTTTGAGACTGCCAAATCTTTTCGCATATTTTTTTTACTTCGCTATGATAAGGAAGTACTTTTTCTTACCCTGTTGCAGCAAAATATACTTGCCATCGAGCAAATCATTCTCCGTGACAAGCTGGTCAAAAGCAGCCAACTTCTCCTTATTAATAGATACGCCACCCCCCTGGGTCAATTTACGCATCTCACCCTTGCTCGCAAAACACTTGGTATGCTCGGCAGCCAAATCTACCGCCTTCACACCCTCGCCGGCAAACAAACTTGCGGGAACCTCAAACTGAGGAACACCCTGGAGTACCGCCAACAATGTAGCCTCGTCCAACTTCAACAAGTTCTCCTTCGTAGCCTTACCAAAGAGTATGTTGCTAGCTTCCACCGCCGTGTTGTAATCCTCCTCGGAATGCACCATGATGGTAACCTCCTTAGCCAAACGCTTCTGCAGCACACGGCGACCCGGATCCTCATCGTGCTCCGCAATCAGTGCATCAATCGTCTCCTTGTCGAGAGAGGTGAAAATCTTGATATACTTCTTCGCATCCTCGTCCGCCACGTTCAGCCAGAACTGGTAGAAAGTGTACGGCGTGGTGTAATTGCGATCCAACCAGATGTTGCCTTGTTCGGTCTTACCAAACTTCTTACCGTCACTCTTCGTAATCAGCGGACACGTCAGCGCATAGCACTGCTCACCCCCCATACGACGAATCAACTCGGAACCCGTGGTGATGTTACCCCACTGATCGGCACCACCCATCTGCAACTTACAATTCTTATGCTTGTGCAGATAGTAGAAATCATATCCCTGCAACAACTGATACGTAAACTCCGTGAAAGACAGTCCATCGCGAGCCTCGCCGTTGAGGCGCTTCTGTACACTCTCCTTCGCCATCATATAGTTCACCGTGATATGCTTACCGATGTCGCGCGCAAAATCCAGGAAGGTGAAATCCTTCATCCAATCGTAGTTGTTCACCAACTCCGCCTTGTTGGGCGCATCGCTATCGAAATCCAGGAAACGCTCCAACTGCGCCTTGATACACTTCACATTGTGCGCAAGCGTCTCCTCGTCGAGCAAGTTACGCTCCTGGCTCTTACCGGAAGGGTCGCCAATCATACCGGTAGCACCACCAATCAGAGCCAGCGGCTTGTGACCGCAGCGCTGGAAGTGACGCAGCATCATGACACCGCACAAGTGACCTATGTGCAGGGAGTCGGCAGTAGGGTCAATACCTACATACGCGGTTACCTGTTCCTTCTCCAGTAACTCTTCTGTTCCGGGCATCATCGTGTGAATCATGCCTCTCCATTTCAGTTCTTCTACAAAATTCATTGTATCTATTTATTGTTATATTCTTTCGTTAGAGTGCAAAAGTACTATCTTTTTTCCCAACCACCAAATTAACGCGTTAGAATCTGACAAACTTTGTCCTGAAAATCCTTTCCGGCATCACTTTTCAGTATTCCTTGGTTGATTATGCAGAAGCATAGCACGTGTCCGTTCCGGGCAGTGGCATAGCCTGCGAGACTGCTCACACTGTAGAGTGTGCCGGTTTTGGCGTGTACATTGTTGTAGGCGGTGCCGTGGGTCATGCGCTTCTTGAGTGTGCCGTCCACTCCGGCTATGGGGAGGGCGGGGTAGAGGGCATTGAAGATTTCTTCGTGGCGATAGGCATAGCGCAGAAATGCCACTTCGGTGGCGGCGGTGGTGTGGTTGTAGAGCGACAGTCCGCAGCCGTCGGCTATGCGTATCTTGCGGGTGTTGACACCCAGTTTGCCGGCAAGTTTCTCTACGTAGGTTAGCGATCTTGCGGCGGATGGGTAGTAAGCGTTTTCCTCTCGGCAGAGTTGATAGAGCATGGATTCGGCGTAGAGGTTGTCACTCTTCTTCATCATGGGACCGAGTACATCTGCCACACTGTGTTCGCAGAGGATGAGTAGTTCTGCTCCTTGCGGCACGCGCCCCATGCGGTATTCGCCGACCGTTACCAGGCTGTCTTGTAGTAGTGCGCTGATAAACAGCGGCATAAATTCTCGTCGCCGGTTGGTGAGCAGGGGAGAGAGTATGGGGTTGTCATCGTCCCAGCACCATCCTTCGCCCCATTTCAGGGTATCTTTAAAGGAGATGTCGGCATAGACTTCTCCATCGATTCGTTTGATGCCGGCGTTGCGAAAGGCTTCCACCATATTGTTGATGTCGGTGCTGCTCACGGCGGGGTCCATGCCGCCCTTCACGTAGATGTCGCCGTGGAGGATGGAGTCGGCGATGGTGCCGGTGTTGTAAACGCTTGTCTTAAAGGAGTATCCGGCGCCTCGGGAGTCCAGAAAGGTGATGGCGGTCATCAGCTTTTGCGTGGAGGCGGGGCGCAGGGCTTGGTGGGCGTTGTATTCGTAGAGGGTGCGGTTGTCGGTGAGGTCGTACACCGAGATGCCTATTTGACTTGTTTCCTTGAGAGAACTTTTCCCGATGAGGGTGGCGAGGGATTGGGAAATGTCGGTGCTGTCTTCTTGTTCTTCAATCCCTTCCGTCTCTTCTTCCGTTTGTGCTATAGATGGCAGTGGGAAGAGCATCAGCAAAAGGAGTCCTATGGTTTGTAAATTA